>JANPAK010000142.1:0-2194 GCA_031429925.1 Variovorax sp. | reverse complement strand
CCGAGTACGACTTGCGAAACGATATTGCGCTGCACTTCGTTCGATCCACCGTAGATCGTGGTTTTGCGCATGTTGAAATAGGTGCCCGCCAGAGGCGCGCAATGCAGGGCGGAACCGGGGTAGTCGCCTTGCCAGCCGGCTTCCATGGCTTCGTCAATAAGCGGGATGGCATACGGGCCTGCGGCGAGCATCATCAGCTCGGAATAGCGCTGCTGGATTTCGCTGCCGCGAATTTTCAAGAGGCCGGCAATGTCTAGGGATTGTTTACCCGATTTTTCAGCTGAGAGAACGCGCAGCACCATCATCTCCAGCGCCACCACATCCACCTCTAGCTTGGCAATTTCGTCACGGAAGCGTCTGTCGTCATAGATGCCCTCTTGCTTGGCAATGCGCTTCAAGCGCTCGAGCTCGCGCTTGGCGCGGTTCACATCGGCGATATTGGTGCGCTCGTGCGCCAGCAGGTATTTGGCGTAGGTCCAGCCTTGGTTTTCCTGACCAACCAAGTTTTCGGCAGGTACTTTGACGTTGTCAAACCAGACTTCATTGACCTCTGCCTCGCCATCGAGCAATTTGATTGGGCGCACTGTGACGCCAGGCGACTTCATGTCAATCAACAAGAATGAAATACCAGTTTGCGGCTTGCCTTCGCTGCTGGTGCGCACGAGGCAAAAAATCCATTCGCCGTACTGGCCAAGCGTCGTCCAGGTTTTTTGCCCATTGACGATGTAGTGGTCTCCGTTGCGCTCCGCCTTGCATTTGAGCGAAGCGAGATCCGATCCAGAGCCTGGCTCGCTATAGCCTTGGCTCCACCAGACTTCACCACTGGCGATGCCCGGAAGGTGGCGCTTTTGTTGTTCGGGTGAGCCGAAGGCCATGATCACGGGCGCGACCATCACCGGGCCAAACGGCACGACGCGCGGCGCTCCTGCTAAGGCACATTCTTCCTCAAACAGATGCTTTTGCACCGCGTTCCAACCTGGCCCGCCAAATTCTTTTGCCCAGCCGTAGCCCAGCCAGCCTTTGCTGCCCAAAATCTTGGCCCAGTCTTGCATATCGTCGCGCGTCAGGCGCAGGGCGTTATGCACCTTACGGGAGATCTTCTCGGGTAAATTCGCATGCACCCAGGCGCGGATATCGGTGCGAAACTGCTCTTCTTCAGGTGTAAATGCCAAATCCATGGGTTGCTCCAAAAATCAACCCGTCTTTTTAGCACGATCGTATGAAAAATGCTGTCACCTAGTATTCAGGGTCTGCCTAGGGTTGACGAGGGTCAAGCCGGCATCTCGATCCCGAGCTGATCACAAAGATGCCGCAAACTGGCCTGCAGCTGCGCGTTGGAAGCTTTGAGCAGTGCCACCTCGTTTTCGAGTTTTGTCAGCCGCCCAAGGCTGTCATCAGTGGGCACAAACGCACCCGCCGACGCTGACAACGCGGCGATGTCGACCTCGCCGCAGAGCAAATGCGCCCAGCGCTGCTCACGCGAGCCGGGCATTTTGGGGAGTTTGACGACGCTTTGCAGACCCCCGTCGTCGCCGCGCTTTTGCAACTCTTCCAAGATGGCCTCGACGGCGGCGCTGTCGGCAAACTTTGTCCACCTTTCACCGCTGGTGCGCAACTCAGCAGGCGTTTGCGGGCCACGCAGCATGAGCAAGCCCAAAATCGCACCTTGATCGTCTGTGATGCCCAAAGCGCGGTAAACATTGTGTTCATAGCGCGGCACGCGGCTGGAGCTGCCTTCAAACACCAAGCTGCGACCCTTTAGCACCTCCACGGCTGTGCGCGCATCATCATCGGACACATCCATGATCGGGTCACGGCTGGTTTTTTGGTTGCAGCCGAGCACGAGCGCGTTGAGCGAAAGTGGATAGCTGTCGGGCACGGTACGAGCTTTTTCCATCAAGGTGGCCAGCACGCGGGCTTCAATCGGTGTCAGAGTTTTCATCCGCTTGAGGATAATGCAGGAAATATGAAAAACATCGTGATCTTGATTTCAGGCGGTGGCTCCAATATGGCTGCCATCGTGGAAACCGCGCAAAAAGAAGGCTGGGAGCAGGCGCTGGGTGCACGCTTCGCAGCGGTCATCAGCAACAAAACAGATGCCAAGGGACTGCAGTTCGCCGCTGCGCAAGGCATTTCTACGCGCGTGTTGGATCACAAAGCCTTTTCAAGCCGCGAAGCATTCGATGAGGCTTTG
>JANPAK010000141.1:0-6066 GCA_031429925.1 Variovorax sp. | reverse complement strand
CTGGTCTGGTGGCGGTGACAATCACACCAGCTGGCATCGCAATGGGCAGAGATGCCAGTGGCATGCCGATGGCGGTAGAGGGTGGAATCGCCGGCAACGTCCAGTTGAAGGCCTTGCTCGATCAGATTGCTGACTTCTTGCCAGACGAGTATCGCCGCAAATGGGGCTTGCGTGTCCGCTCTGCGGAGGGGTCGGGCGGTATGAAAATCAGCCAACGCTGATGCCTCGCGCGTTCTGCGGCTAATCTGAGTTACAGTGTGACCGCCGACCGGGCTTCGTGCCCAGCCGGTGGTTTATATTGATTTCAATTTTAATTTTCGTTTGAAGAGGAGTGTGAGTTTATGGCCGCCGTGATGTTTTATGAAAAACCAGTCTTGTTGAATCGTGAGGCTCACAAAGCAAAGAAGATTGCCCCAAGTGGCAGCTTTGCATTCGCCGGCAAGGCCAACTCCCTTTACTTGGCGGGTGTCGAGTTCATCGAGGCTTGCAAAGAGTATCCGATCGTGTTCACGCAGGTTGGTCAAGGAAAAATCGTGCCAGTGGCGATGCTTGGTTTGCGCGAAGGCGAAAATCTGTTCGTGGGTGGCGACGGGAAGTGGTCGGCGGGTTATGTGCCTGCATTTGTGCGCCGCTATCCATTTGTGCTCGCCGAGCTCGAGGGCCAGCAAATGGGCGTTTGCATCGATGAAGGTTATGCTGGTCTGAATGAGGCGCAAGGAGAAGCCTTGTTTGACAGCAAAGGTAACAACACCCCCTTCCTGCAGAATGCATTGGATTTTCTCAATCGCTATCAGGTCGAGTACATGCGAACGGATCGCTTCTGCCAACGCCTGAAAGACATGGGCTTGTTGATGGAAATGAATGCCAAGGCTGATTTGTTTGATGGCACGAGCTTCATGGTCAATGGTTTGATGGTGGTGGATGAGCGTAAGCTCTTGCAGCTGACCGACGCACAGGCGCTGGAGGTGTTCAGGGCGGGCGAGCTGTCTTGGATTTACGCGCATTTGGTGTCATTGTCGAATCTGAATCGTTTGGTGGACAAACTGGCAGATTCCAAGCGAGCTACCGAAGCGGCGGCTCCCGCCGCGGCAACTCAAGTGGAAACGACCAAACCAACTGCACCTGTACCTGCTACAAAGCCTGCGGCCACACCGGCGGCCAAAGCTTCGACCAAAACCAAGGCCTAATTCACAGGGACTCTCGATGTCAGATTTACCTCCTGCAGGCAGTCCATCCGTTGCTCCGCGAAGCGTGGACGTTCAAACGGGCGCTCAAATCGGTGCCAATGCTGACAATCAAGCAATTGCTGATGCCTATGATACGGTGCCTTATCAGTCCAAGCCCTTTGCCCAGAGCGCCCCTGAGCAACTGGCGGTCATGGCGAAGTTGTTTGGCTTGAACCCACCAGATTTCCGCGAAGCGCGCGTGCTTGAGTTGGGTTGTTCGGCTGGTGGAAATTTGATCCCGTTAGCTGCCAAGTACCCGGGGGTTCGGGCGGTAGGGCTGGACATCTCGAAAGTCGAAATCGAGCATGGCCAACAGGTGATCAATAAGGCTGGGATTACCAATTGTGAACTCAAAGCGCTTGATATCGTGCAGGCCCAGTCTGAGATCACGGGCCAATTCGATTACATCGTGTGCCACGGCGTATTCAGTTGGGTACCCGAGCCCGTGCGCCATGCGATCTTGGATGTGATCCGCGATCATCTTTCGCCTACGGGCGTGGCTTATGTGAGCTATAACGTCTATCCAGGATGGAAGACCCGCGAAGTGATTCGCGAAATGATGATGTTTCATGCGAGTAGCCGCCCGACGCCTGCAGAGCGCCTGCAACAGGCCAAGGCGATTTTGGAATACACCAAGAACATTAGCGCCGAGCAATCGACGTACGGCAAGCTGTTGCGCGATGAGGCGGCGCAAGTCGGCCGCGCAGAAGATTACTACCTCTATCACGAGTACTTGGAGATTGAAAACAACCCAATGTATTTTCGCGACTTCATCGCTCTTGCGGGTCAGCGCAAGTTGGCCTATCTTGGCGAGGCGGGCTTATCTGATATGGCGCCACAGCGCTTGGGCAAGGACATTAGCGATACCTTGGGGATGCTCTCGGGGGGGAACATTCTTGCCACTGAGCAGTACATGGATTTCTTCACGAACCGCACTTTCCGCCAAACGCTACTGGTGCACGACTCGCAGGCGGGGAAGATCAACCGTGGATTGGGTCCGAAATCGATGCGTGAGTTTGCCGTATCGACAAGCTTGTATCCCGACCCTGAGTTCAAGGTGACAGTGGGGCAAATGCCGCTTGCGCAGTACAAAGACAACTTTGGCCGTAGCCTCGGTGTCAATGGCGCGTTGTCTTTAGAGTTGATCAAGGTGTTGGTCGACGTTAAGCCGGGATCGATTCACTTTTCAAAGATCGTTGAGAAACTCAAAGCGGTTGTGCCTGGTTTGGCCGCGAATGCGGATGAGGCGATCAATGATGCGATTGGCATGGAATTGATAAACCTGCTGGTGCAAAACGTCATCAAGCTATCGTTGGAAGAAATGGCAGTTCCCGCTCTCAGCGAGAAACCGAAGGCGTATGCATTGGCGCGTGTTCAGGCCGAGCTTGGCCAGAGCTGGGCAACCAGTTTGGTGCATCAGCCCGTGGGTATATCGCCCGCGCATCGCAGCGTCCTCGCTCTTCTGGACGGGACGCGCGACCAAGCGGCTCTGCAAGCTGAGCTGCTGGTGCAACTCAAAGATGGCCGTCTGACGGCCAATCGAGGACAGGAGCGCATCACGGCCGAGGCTGAGTTGGTGCAGTTGTCGGGGCAGTTTTGCACGCAGGCACTCAATGATTTGCGTCAGCTGCTAGTTTTGGCAGCCTGAGCCGAGTGTCCAAAAAAAAGCCTGATTGCGTCAGCAATCAGGCTTATTGTTTGGTGCCGGAGAGATGAATCGAACACCCGACCTTCTCATTACGAATGAGCTGCTCTACCGACTGAGCTACACCGGCCAAGCTTTCAATTATAGCGCGGTCAAGACGGTGATTCACTGCTCAGAAGTAGGCAACGTGCAAGTCTTGCGATAAGGATTGCCAGCTCGTGGCTCCAGCTTGCTGCATGGCCAGTTGGAGGGCTGTTGCTGAAAACAGGCTGATGTGACCGTTTCTGGGGGCGCAATACCACCAGCTGCAGCCGATGGAGGCGATGTCGTCGGGTTGCAACAAGGTGCTGATGATGGCGCAGCCTGCGGGCTTTAAGTGGGCGCGTATTTGGGACAGCGTCAGCAAGGGGTTTGGGCTGTGTTCGATGACTTCAAATGCACACACCACATCGTAAAGATGAGCAGACGCGGGTGGTGACAATACCGCCACCCCGCTGTAGGGGTCTTCGCTATCGGCTTGGATGCCTGCACTTCTGAGCTGCTGCGCAAGCAGGCCACTGCCCGCACCAAAGTCGAGCAAACGCAAGGAATCAGGACGAGAGACCAGCATACGCAGAAGCATTTCAGCTTGCGCCATGGGCCTGACTTGCAGATAGTCCGGATCAACCTGGATGTACTGATCGTTATAGATGTGCGTTTTGAATTCTGTTGGATGCCAATGGTCAAGTTGACCGGTGAACATAAAGCCGCATTTTGGGCAGCGATGATAGACAAGTCGTTGCCCGAGAGGAGACCGGGGCGGTGAACCCGGCGCACCGCCTAGATTGACATCACGCTCACCGAAGGCAGGCGAAGAAGCGGCGCAAATTTTGCAACTAACTTCTGGTAGCGCGGGGGCGAGTGGCCAAAGCATCACAAAATAGTCAAGCTATGTTGGAACGGAAATGCATCTGTTGAGGGCAAGCAAAGCAGGTTCATGCCCCAGTCGAGCACGGTGTAGTTGCGCTGCTTGAAAAAGGCCACGAGTGCGGCTTTGTCGGACTTGATCCATTCAACGAGGCAGAGCGGCCGATCACGTTCAATCGTGCCTTGTGCGCCAGCTAGGGCGGCTTCTTCCATGCCTTCGATGTCGATCTTCATGAGGCGCACGTCAGCAAAATTCATGCTGTCGAGGGTGACTTGGCGCACTTTCTCGGTGCTGGCTTGGCGGGGCTGGCCGATGAACTCTTTTTGTTCCGTGCCAAATTCAACGCTGCCATAACTGGAGATTTGGCGGTAGTTGAACTTGGGAATGTCGATCTCGCTCTCGTGAGCACCAACGGCGAGGTGGTGCACCACCGCATTTTCAACGGCGTTCAGGGCCAGCGTGCCGCAGACCATATAGGCGATCACGCGCTGGGCTTCGAAGGCGTGAACGGTGCAGGCTCGCGGCGCGCAGGCTTTGGCCATGGCCAAGGTGTACAAGCCAAAGTTGGCGCCCATATCCACCACGGTGCTGCCCAACGGCAATTGGCTCGCGAGCTGCGCCATGACGGCAATTTCGTTGGTGTCTATTGCGCTCGTCGTTTTGATCAGGGCGTTGGTCTGATTGGTGTCAAAGCGATTGACCATGACTGAGCCATACACGCTGGGCACAACGAGGGTATAGCTCACATCGTCGATGGGCAGGATGGCAGGTTGCATGCTGAGTTTTTCTTGCTATAAATGTGATAGCGATTCACGCATATTCTATGGGGCAAAAAGCTGATTTTGGCATCAATCTAAGTGTCTGAATGGTAGCGGGTGACGCGCTCAACTTCGTTTTTCGAACCCAAAATCACGCTCACACGCTCGTGCAGCTTGTTCGGCTGTAAATCCATAATGCGCTGCATGCCATTGGTGGAAGCACCTCCGGCTTGCTCGATGAGCCAGCTCATGGGGTTGGCTTCGTACATGATGCGAAGCTTGCCGGCCTTTTCGGGCTCACGCTTATCCCAGGGGTACATGAAGATGCCGCCGCGTGTAAGGATGCGGTGCACGTCAGCCACCATGGCGGCGATCCAGCGCATATTGAAATCTCTGCCGCGCGGACCGTCTTTGCCGGCCAAGCATTCATCGATGTAGCGTCGCACGGGCGGCGCCCAGTGGCGCATATTGCTCATGTTGATCGCGAACTCTTGAGTGTCTTCGGGAATGCGTATATCGCTGGCGGTGAGCACAAAGCTGCCTTGCTCGCGATCGAGTGTGAACATCACAACGCCATCGCCAACGGTGAGCACAAGCGTGGTTTGCGGGCCATAGATGCAGTAGCCGGCAGCCACTTGCTTGCTGCCCGCTTGAAGGAAGTCGGCCTCAGTAACTGCGATTGAGCCTTCGGGCTTTTTCAAGACACTGAAGATGGTGCCAATACTGACGTTGATATCGATATTCGATGAGCCATCAAGTGGGTCAAACAGGAGCAGATATTCTCCTTGCGGATAGCGATTGGGCACCACGTAGATGCTGTCCATTTCCTCGCTGGCCATGGCAGCGAGGTGGCCGCCCCATTCATTGGCTTCGATCAACTCTTCGTTGGCAATGATGTCTAGTTTTTTCTGCATCTCGCCTTGCACGTTTTCCGTCTGCGCGGAGCCCAATACATCGCCCAAAGCCCCTTTGTTGACAGCATGGCTGATTTTTTTGCAGGCGCGGGCAACGATTTCTAGGAGCAGGCGCAGCTTCGGAGGAATTTGTCCTTGCGGCGCGGATTCACTCTTGCTGGCGCGCTGTTTTTCGAGAAGGTAGCGGGACAGGGAGATAGGTTTACTCATAGACATAGTTATCCGGGTTCAATAAGAGCGCAACATTCAGGCCAAAGCGCGCGAAACCACCTCGCGCACATCATTGCTCAAATCGCCTTTCGCAGCCACGCGTTCAATCGCGTGCTTGGCGGCATCTTGGTAGGGTTGAGCGAGCTTTTTCCAGCGATCTAAAGCGCGAGCGAGGCGAGCGGCGACTTGGGGATTCATCGCGTCTAAAGCGAGCACTTGGTCCGCCCAGAACACGTAGCCTGCAGCATCCGTGCGATGGAAGGCCGCCGGGTTGGCACTGCAATAGCTGAAGATCAGGCTGCGGGCGCGGTTGGGGTTGCTGATGTTGAAGTCGGGGTGGGCCATCAAATGGCGCACCTGCGGCAGCACGCTGCCACCGCGGTCTGGTGCGCCGGCTTGCAGGGCG
>JANPAK010000140.1:0-5412 GCA_031429925.1 Variovorax sp. | reverse complement strand
AGAGTTCGGTGATCTGTGTGGCGGTGGTGAAGCCGGGCGTAAATATCAGGTTGGCGGCTTCGTTGTCTGCCAGCGCCGTATCGTTGCCAATCAATCCTTGCGAGATCGCTTTCTCGCGGATGCGAGCGATGTTCAGGCCGGCGCCATCGTCGCGAAATTCAATGGAAACGTCATTGCCCTCTTGGTGAAGGGTAATGACAATATCGCCACTGGCTCCTTTGCCGCTTGCCACGCGCGCTTCAGACGCTTCAATGCCGTGCGCCACGCAGTTGCGCAGCAAATGCTCGAAGGCTGGTGTCATCCGATCGAGAACGCCGCGATCCATTTCAATCGTGCCGCCAATGATGTCCAACTTCACTTGCTTGCCCGCATCCTTGCTGGCTTGACGCACAACCCGGTACAGGCGCTCTGAAATGCCTTCGAATTCCACCATTCGCGTGCGCAGCAGGTCGCGCTGCAAATCGCGGGTTTGGCGAGCCTGCGCAACCAAATCATCTTCCGTAGATTCAATCGAGCGCTGAATATTGCGCTGCACCGTGGCGACGTCGTTCACTGACTCGGCCATCATACGCGTGAGCTCTTGGACACGGGTGTATCGGTCGAACTCCAATGGGTCGAACGCCTCTTCGGTTTCCTTGCTCTGCTGCAAGCGCGTCTGCATTTGAGATTCAGCCTGAACATCGAGTTCACGCAGTTGCAGACGAAGCTTGTCAAGGTTGCCCGTTAGATCAGAAAGTGAGCCTCGCAACTGGGACAATTCCGCTTCCAAGCGCGTTCGCGTGATCATCACTTCACCGGCTTGGTTCATTAGGCGATCAAGTAACTGGGCGCGTACACGCACGGTTTGTCCGGTCGCGATGCGCATCGCAGCCGCTGGTGCGACAACACCTCGTGCACCGGCAACAGGGAGGGTCACTGCGGACGCAACGCCTTGAGCAGGCGCGGCCAAGCTTGAAACATTGGAGAGACCATCTGCCACTGCCACACTAGATGGATGAGAGGTGTCCTGATCGCCCCGCGCAGCGCGGTTTTCCGCCAAGGCTGGATTGCGCAGCACATCAAAGTTGTGCTGCATGCCATCGAGTTGACCCATGAGTGCTTCGATATCGAGAGATTGCGCGTCTTCTCGTGGAATGCTCTCCACACTGGATTCCATGCGGTGCGCTAGTTCGCCCAGTCGCATCGCGCCGGCCAAACGTGCACTGCCTTTGAGGGTGTGCAAGCCACGCAACACTTCGCCGCGAGCGCTCATGTTGCCAGGACGAGCAGACCATTGGCGCAGCGCGGACGCTGTACTCGGGAAAAGCTCGAGTGCTTCTTCCTCAAAGATGTCGAAGAGATCGGGATCAATGGCATCAACAGCATCAATCTCGTCGTCAATATCACCTTGATTCAATTGACGGTTGCGAACTGCTAACACGGGTGCTTGCTTGACGCTCGCTAAAGTAGAGGTCGAACGTGGCGCCGGCTCGACTTCAGGACTCACAGCTGCCTGCACGACCGTTGGCGCTATGGCATCGTGCACAGCTCGGACTTCGACTTCTGGTTCGTCGTGAGAAATGCTCTCTAAGCCATTGCCGTGAAGATCAATGGCCATCGCGGGATCTGAATCATCGACCGTGATGTTGGAGTCATCTGAAGCGAAGGGAGCATGCAAGCAGCGAACGAGTTCGGCCTCAATCGTGAGGGAAGGCTCTTTGAGAATACCTGCTGCAAACTGGTGAAGAAGTTGCCGAATCTCTTCTGCGGCTTGCACGAAGGTGCTCGAATATTCGTGTGGATCGCAATCCCCATCCTCTTCAACGCGTTGCATGTGAGTCAGCGCATGCTCTAGGGCGCGCGCCAGACCTGAAAGTGCAGTGAAGCCCACCGTCGCCGAGCTGCCAGCCAGTGAATGTGCAAAGGCAATGGCATCCGCTGAAATCTTGGCGTGGGGTTCCATCGCCCATTCAGCCAAGCCCGTGGCCAGGCGACGTGACCATTCGTCAGCTTCGTTCAGGTAGACGTTATACAAGGGCAGGTTGACCCGCAGTGTGCCAATCGCTTTGACTTGGTCTTCTGCTGCCGCCAGGGCGCCGACGGCCGCCGCCCCGGCAACCGCAGCGCCCCACCCATCGGATGACTTCAGGTCGACCTGAGCGCTAGGCTCTGCACTCACACTTAAATCCTTGCCCAACGCTTGAGGTGTAGGGCTTTCCTGCTGAAGCTCCAGCCGCGTAGCCTCAGCAGGCGTGCTGCCAAAACCATCCGATAAAGCATCCGATGCTGATTGGAGCGTGGTGGGCGCCGCATCATAATCCGCGGTGCGTCTTGCTGTGCTGAGGGTAGCCAAGTTTTGCAGGGCCTGCATGTCGGCGGCATTGATATCTTCGTCCGCAGGAGTTGAGCTGACGGGCAATATGAAGCTTGACTCATTGGCGATGGGTGCTTCATCGGCGGGTTTTGCCGCATCCAAGGCCATCATGGCGCGTTCAAATTCTGCAAACTCGTCTGGGGTTACCAGAGCGTTTGCATCATCACTCGCTGTTTGCAGCAAGGCATCGTCGTTGGGCACCTCCATCGACGGCGATGCAGACTGCGCAGGCAAGGCCTGGGGTAGGTCCTGAGCAGAAAAGCCGCTCGCGGAGGCGTCGGAGAACAATGCTGAAATAGCCTCAGACGACAAGTCAATGCTTGAGCCACCATCGGACGTCAGTGAAGTCAGTTCGGCTGCATGTAAATCGACGCCTTTCGCTACAGCGATCTCTGCTGTGGCCGGGGCGGGCGATGGATTGAAATCGAAGTCGATGAGATCGTCTGAATTGACGTTTGGCAGATCCGCATAAGCGGATGCTGCCGCCGGCGAAGCGATCGTGACAACGGGCTCCATCGTCAGCATGTCGGGTACAGCTACGGCGGCGTTCGACTGATCGAGATCCCCTAGATGAAGTGTGAAGTCGGGCAGTTCGGCCGTGGGCGACGCCACCATTGGCTCAGTGTTGAGCTCAGGCAATTCAAACTGCGGCAAGGACAAATCATCGGGGGGTGCATCTGAAACCGGTGCAAGTGCAAGCTCGGGCAACTCAATCGCTGGGATTTGAATCTGGGGCAGTCCAAGAGTGCCTAATGCCGCTTGCGTCTGCTCTGCCCTAGGCGCTTCATCGATAGCAATGGGCACAAACTGGCCATTGAGTCGCATGGCATCAGCACTGACGCGGATCGGCGCGGCGCTGCGCTGCTTGCCACCACCTGCAGCAATCTCTTCAATCCAAGCTTGGTGTGCAACGAGCGCTTGAGCTGCTAGGTCACAAAGTTCAACGGTAGCTGGCTTTTGATCGCCCAGCCATGCGTTGATGACCTGCTCCATCGACCATGCTGCTTCGCCGAAGACGTTAAGTCCGACCATGCGCGAGCTACCCTTGAGCGTATGAAATGCTCGGCGCAGGGTGGTCATTTCGCCAAGATTGTTAAATTCCGACCGCAGCGCCTGTGTTGCAGCCAGACCGTTACCCGTCACCTCACGGGCTTCTTCAAGGAAGATATCCAGAAGCTCAGGATCAACTTCCGCGGCGTCGACGATGACCGCCTGTTGTGGGGTGGTCGCTGCCTGCGCAGGACTTGCGGGGGCAAGAGCTTGCAGTGACTTTGCCACATCTGCAGAGGCGGTAGGTGCCGTTGACGAGGTATTCAAACCAAAGGAGTCATCCGACTTGAATTCGTGGTCGACAGATTCAACACTGCGACCCATCAGCGGTTTGAGTTCGCCGGATGCATCATCAAACACAAACAACTTCTTTGCCAAAAGCGGCTGATAACTCAGCATATCAATCAAGAAGCCTAAAGCGCCTAGGTTGTTACCCAGCCTTTCAAAAGTTCCAGCACCGCTAGCACGTGCCACGTCAATCTCAGTGACGATCATTTGTTCGACAGTTTCACGCATTCGCGTGACGGCGTGTGCGGCCTGATCCAATCCCAATACGGTTAGTACGCCTCTGATCTGAGTGAGTCTGCTCGGCACGTCACTGAGCAGAACTTTATCTTGAGGATCACGAAAATACGCATCCATCAACGTTTCTAA
The DNA here is from genome assembly GCA_031429925.1 of Variovorax sp. Lineage (GTDB taxonomy): Bacteria > Pseudomonadota > Gammaproteobacteria > Burkholderiales > Burkholderiaceae_C > JANMDU01. The sequence continues at coordinate 1,355 of JANPAK010000140.1, read as the reverse complement.
TTCGTTCAAAGTGTGCTTGAGCTCGCCAACGACCGAGCCCATGGTCTGACGATCGCTGACACGGCGATAGAGTTCTTCCATCCAAATCTCGAGTGGTTGGATAGCCGCTCCACCGCGTGACGCCTGCACGCGCTGAGCAATATGGGAAATTCGGTTGGCCTGCTGCTTGTCTTCTGGATCGAAGTCCTCAAAACTGGCTTCCAAGTAAAGGATGGCCGTCGCCACTTCCATGCCCAAGGCAGCTTCAGGAGGTTTTTGTTGGCGCGCGGTACTGTCTACAACTGCATTGAGTGCAGCAGCTAGGCTCTGACCCGTTTGCGGCAGTAGCTTGCCGATGGAGTCCACGAGCAAGGTCATTTGGTCTGCCACAGGCTTAGATTTTGACAACTCACCTGCTGTAAATGCAGACCACGACTCTTTGAGTTGGCCAATGCGCTTGCGGGCTTGCACGAGTATCGTGGGATCAAATTGACCGTAATAGCTCTTGCTGTAGTCGACTGGTTGGTGGCTGGCCAAGCCATAGACCATGCGCACCTCGCCTAACTTGGCCGCCATGCCGCGTGGCGTCGATTGAGCACAGAAAAAGATCAAGTCCTGCGCCAACCTGTCAGGCACGCTGACGTCACCCTTGGCATGCATCGCCAGTTGAATCAACAGGCGCGATAAGGTGCGCTTGACGTAGACATCGGCAACCAATGAGCCAGTCGCAATAGCCTCCAGAACGCCCGCCGCAATGCGCCAGAACGTACGAAAGTTGTTATCGACGGTAAGCTTGCTCTGATTGGCTAAGCCAGCGCACAATGTTGAGAGATCAGCGCATGCCGAGCTATCTGCGGTCTTCACAATCATCAGTGCTGCTTTGTCGAAGCGTCCACGAAAACCTGCATCAAGCTCCAAGGGCGCCTCGCCAATGTCCTCGATATTGCGCCAGCGCCATGGTGCACCCCATAAGTCCGCTGGGTGAATACGGTTTGAGCCTGCAAGCTCTTGAACCGCCGCATGTTGGCTGAAGAGTTCGACAGCGGAAGGAGATTTGCCAACCAGAAGAGCCTCAAGATATCCTAGGAGCGCAAAACTCGCCTGCTCGAGCTTGGCAGTTGCCGCGTCATTGCAAAGCTCGGGCTTAGCCACAAACTTCTGCACGGCACCTTCCATACCGCGCAACATGCTGGCAGGCGCGCCAAACCCGACCATTTCCAATGCCCCGACGGATTGGTGTAATTGTTGGCGTGCGATACGAAGCTGGCTTGCATCGGCGGCATTGAGATCGGAGCCTTTGGCTATCTCTGCATCGCGCACAAAGCGTCGCAAAGCTTTGGTTGCTGAATCTAGCGATTTGCGCAGCTCATCAAGCA
>JANPAK010000139.1:0-4039 GCA_031429925.1 Variovorax sp. | reverse complement strand
AAACAGGCCAAGGGTGTCGTTGAAATTGACGGTGCCCTTGAGGTAGAGCGCGTAGTCGATGGCCGGGCTCGCTGGGTGAAGTTTCATAAAGCGATCAAGCGTCGCGATCGCTTGAGCCTGCTCTCCGAGCTTGAAGTGGGCGTAGGCTTTGTCCAACTGTGCTTGCTGCGCCAAAGCGGTGCCGGCTGCTCGACCTTCGAGCTTGTCATAAAGAACAATCGCCTTGTCATAGGCGCCCGAACTTGCTTCGTCTTTAGCTTCAGAGTAGATCTTGTTTGGACTCCAAGTCTCTGTCCGATCCGTCGTCGGCGTCGTGGAACAGGCGGTCAAGAAAGATAGGCCAGCCACCGTAAGCACCATCGCGACGCGCTTTAATCTCGAGGCTGAGTTGGCCTGGGCCGATAATCGGAAGCTCATTGATTTATATCCCAAAAACTTGACATGATTATATCGAGCGGCTTGAATGCCCCCATCAGGAACACGCAATCGCCAGATGCGCACCAGCAGTTGGATGCTGACGACGATTTGGACGAGGGCGCTCTACCGCTTTCACCAGACGCTGCGCACAATACAACGGTGCATGCACTGACGGCCACTGCAGAGCATCATGGGCAGCGGCTCGATCTCGTTCTTGCTCAATTGTTGCCGGAGTCCTCACGCAGCTTCCTGCAACAACTGATTGACAGCGGGGATGTGCTGTTGGGTGGTAAACACCCTGGCAAAGCTGCAGTGCGGCTCAGAGCTGGCGATGCCCTGACGGTGCACTTGCGCCCGTTGCCGCAAGATATGGCGTTTCACGCGGATGCCTCCGTGTTGCGACAGTTTGTGGTGGTGCACGAAGACCCGCACCTGATGGTCATTAACAAGGCGCCCGGATTGGTGGTGCACCCGGCAGCGGGCAATTGGAGCGGTACATTGCTCAATGGCCTACTCGCCCATCACCCCTGCCACAGCTTGCTGCCGCGAGCTGGCATCGTGCATCGGCTCGACAAAGACACCTCTGGCTTAATGCTGGTCGCGCGCACCCGGGAGGCGATGGATGCACTGATCCGCATGATCGCAGCGCGCGAGGTCAAGCGCCAGTATCTCGCGATGGGGCATTACCCCTGGCAGGGCATCAGTCCACGACAGGTGAGCCACCCGATTGGGCGTGATCCGCGCAATCGCCAACGTATGGCCGTCGTGGATCTCGCAAAATATCCCGGTAAGGAGGCCACAACTGATTTTGAGTTGCTATCCAATTCAGAGCACTCTGCGCAACATTTAAAAGGTCAAAACCCTCAAAAAGCATCGAAAGGCACGTCAGATGAACTGTCCGCGGATGGCTTTTGTCTGTTGCGCTGTCATTTGCACACTGGACGCACACACCAAATTCGCGTCCATGCGGCCCATGTGCATCATCCGCTTATCGCTGACACGTTGTACGGCGGTCGCCCGGCTGGCGGTTTGATGCGACAGGCGTTGCATGCCGAGCGCCTAGCATTTGCACACCCGACCACCGGTGAGGAGCTCGCTTTCTTGTCGGGCTTGCCGCCGGATATGCACCAGGCCTGCCAAGCTCTGGGCTTGAGCTACAATGTAGGCTGAACGGTGCGCGGGAAGCGTGCCCTAAGCGGCCCCTATGGCCAGCGAGTTGCAAGAAGCCTCGCCCCCACGTTCAAGCAGTTGAAACAAAAATGCGGCTCCTGCGCTATGGCGGGAGTTAGCCCATGACCACATCACTTCGGGAATGAGATGAATACTACGGATGCAAAGCGCGTCCTGGAGACCGCTTTGATTTGCGCGAGTCAGGCTTTGCCAGTGCGTGAGTTACGCGCACTCTTTAATGACGAACTTGGCGCGGACACGATCAAAGGGTTGCTGGAGGATCTGCAGTCGGACTGGAGCCAACGCGGCGTGCAGTTGGCTCAGGTGGCCAGCGGCTGGCGGTTTCAAAGCCGGCCAGAGATGCGCCAGTTTTTGGATCGCCTTAACCCGGAAAAACCACCAAAATACACCCGCGCCACGCTGGAGACGCTGGCAATCATTGCGTATCGGCAACCTTGCACCCGGGGCGATATGGAAGACATTCGTGGAGTGACGATCAATTCACTGATTCTCAAACAACTCGAGGATCGCGGCTGGGTTGAGGTGATTGGTCATCGCGAGACATGGGTCGACCTGCATTGTTTGCTACCACACGGCAGTTTTTGGACGATCTTGGCTTGGCCTCGCTTGACCAGTTGCCTGAACTCGGTGACTCACAGGCGCAGACCAAGTTGCTGGAAAGCCTAGATCTGCCTCTGCCAGGGATGGAGCCGGAAGATATTGCCTTGGATAGCTTGCCGCAAGACGCCACCCCCATCACAACCCCTTCTGCGCTCGCGTCCGCAGACGACGGATCTGCATCCACGCCAGCCCAGAGTGCGCCCCATGAATGAAATGAACGATATGCCTAAAAATGTTGATGAAAAAAAGGCGGTAGCCCCAGTGGATACTGCGCCAGATGCTCCTAAAAAAAGAGCGCCTCGTAAGCCCAAAGCGCCTGCGCCGGCCGATTCTGCCGCTGCAGATGATGCTATGCCAGGAGATGAGCCTGCGAGCATGGTCACTGCAGAATCCGCTCCACCCAAAAAGCGCGCTCCGCGCAAGAGCAAGGTGCAGGTTGATGATGAGACTGAAACTGCAGCCACACCTGAAGCGACGAGCTTCGTGGTGGCGCAAGTCGACGCAGCAGTGAATGCGATGGATGGAGCGCAGCTTGCGGCCAGCGCATCGCCCACGGATAACGACGAAGCAATCGTGCCTCAAGCGAGCCACGACAGTAACGAGCCAGATGCCACGGCGGAGGCTTTTGCACCGCGCGATTTCGTGGAAATCGTGTCGGGTCAGTTTGATGCAGAGCAAGAGGGCGAGCGTCGCCTGCCGCCCAAGCGTGTACTGCCCCCCTTGCCGGACAGCCCGAAGCTACACAAGGTTCTAGCTCAGGCAGGCTTGGGCTCACGTCTAGAGATGGAAGACATGATTGCTGATGGCCACATCACGGTCAATGGCGAAAAAGCGCATGTGGGCCAGCGCGTGCAATGGGGCGATGAAGTCAAAATTCAGGGCAAGCTTTTGCAATTGCGTATACAGCCACCTCGTGCCCGCGTGATCGCCTATCACAAGCCAGCCGGCGAGATCGTCACCTACGACGATCCGCAAAACCGCCCCACCGTGTTTCGCCGCCTACCGCGCTTGCCTGTAGGCAAGTGGCTCTCGGTGGGTCGCCTCGACCTTAATACCGAAGGCTTGCTGCTGTTTACCAATTCTGGTGAATTGGCTAATCGTCTGATGCATCCACGCTTCGGGTTGAAGCGCGAATATGCAGTGCGGATTTTGGGCGAGTTGAGTGCCGAGAACCGTCAAAAGCTGCTCGACGGCGTGGAACTGGAAGACGGCCCGGCGCAGTTTTTGTCCATCGAAGATGGCGGCGGCGATGGTGCCAATCGTTGGGTGCGCGTCACCATCGGTGAGGGGCGCAACCGCGAAGTGCGTCGATTGTTTGAGGCGATGGGCCATGCGGTGAGTCGATTGATTCGGATCCGCTACGGCTCATACGGTTTGCCCAAAGGTTTGCGCCGCAGTGTTTACATGGAGCTCGACGATCGAGAGATTCGGGAACTCACGCAGAGTTTGGTCGACGCTGAAGGAGCGCAAGAGCTTAAAGTCGGCGCCGAGGCGTTTGCCGTTGACACCGAACGCAGTGAGGCTCGGCCCGAGCGCTCCGGCGCGGATGCGCGCGATCCGCGCGAGCGTCGCGGCAAGTTCGTTCGCCGCGGTCGCGGTACCGATCGTTTTGGCCGACCGGACGACGGTCCAGACCAATCCGGCGCTGCTCCAGGTGCTGTCGATACACCGTGATCACCCTGAGTGCTCTTTCGCTTCCGTCTCTTTTCCGTGCCCATCCCAGTACGGCGTGGACTGACTTGGCACCTACCTGTCCCGCCACCAGGCAACTCGCCCCACGCGGATCGTTTGGATAGTCCTCAATGATCTCACCGTGTGCGATCGCCGTCTC
>JANPAK010000138.1:0-1774 GCA_031429925.1 Variovorax sp. | reverse complement strand
TTCGTGCTGGCTTTTGCCGCAGAAGGAGCAATACAGCGTTTTCTCGCTGGAGGAAGTGCCTTTTCGGTCAGCCATGAGTTTGTCCAAAATGTCCCAATAGACCAATGATACCGCTTGCAAAAGCGGTTTCTAGCGAAGTGCCGTGCGTGCCCAAGGGGTAATCAGCCTGGGCGCTTGGCGATCACTTGATCGACCAAACCGTATTCTTTGGCTTCGTTGGCCGATAACCAGTAGTCGCGTTCGACGTCGCGGGCAACCTTTTCCAGCGACTGGCCAGTGCGGTCGGCGTAAATCTTGTTCAGCAGCTCGCGGGTTTTCAAAATCTCGCGTGCGGAAATTTCAATATCGCTTGCCATGCCACGCGCGCCGCCTGAGGGCTGATGCATCATGACGCTGGCGTTGGGCAGCGCAATGCGCTTGCCTTTCGCGCCAGCCATCAACAGGAACGAGCCCATGCTCGCAGCCATACCGGTGCACAGCGTGGACACATCAGGCTTGATGAAGTTCATCGTATCGTAGATTGCCAAGCCTGCACTCACAGAGCCGCCGGGCGAATTGATGTAAAGATAGACATCTTTGTCAGGGTTCTCGCTCTCGAGGAAAAGTAATTGAGCCACCACGAGGTTGGCCATGTAATCTTCGACGGGGCCGACCAAGAAGATGATTCGCTCTTTAAGCAGACGGGAGTAGATGTCGTAGGCACGTTCGCCACGACCCGATTGCTCAATGACCATAGGCACCATGCCGAGGGCTTGGGCGGGTTCGAAGGTCGATTCCGCAAAGCGGTCGAGGCGGCGCTGTGAACTAGCGCTCAGACTGTCTTGTGCGGAAAGAGGATTAAAAAAGCGGGTCATTTGAAGCTCCTTGCTATGCTTACTGTAGCGCAAAATGGCACTGCTCCCTCAGAGGAAGCCTAAAAACCACAGATCAAAATGCAAATGGGGCTTGCACCGCGAGATGCAAGCCCCGATTTTTGGCACATTTTGCTGTGAGTTACTGCTGACCCATCAATTCATCAAATGCAACCGATTTCTCGGTAACTTGGGCTTTGGACAAGACAAATTCAGTCACATTGTTTTCAATGATCACGGCTTCCACTTCAGCTAAGCGCTGACGGTCGCTTTGGTACCAGCGAATAACATCGGCGGGTTTTTCGTAGGACGCAGCCATTTCCTCAATATGAGCCTTGATCTGCTCAGGCTTGGCGCCCAAGTCATTGTTTTTCACGAGTTCGGCAACCACCAGGCCTAAGCGCACGCGGCGCTCGGCTTGCGGGCGGAAGATGTCTTCCGGAATGGGTGCTTTATCGGCATCTTTGACGCCGCGTGACTTCAGGTCGGCGCGGGCGCTCTCGGCCATGCGGTCCAGCTCGGATTGAACGATGCTTTGCGGGAGATCCAACTCAGCCTTCGCGACGAGCGCGTCCATCACGGCCGCTTTGTTCTTCGCGATCAGGCGGAATTTAACTTCGCGCTCAAGATTTTTCTTAATATCGGCGCGCAGGCCCTCGATGGAGCTGTCGACGATACCCAAGGATTTTGCAAATGCTTCGTTCACTTCGGGCAGATGCTGAGCTTCAAGTTTCTTGATCGTGACCATGAAATCGGCAGTTTTGCCGGCCACGTCTTGGCCGTGGTAATCAGCGGGGAAGGCCAAGGGAAAAGTCTTGCTCTCGCCCAGCTTCATGCCGCGCACTGCTTCATCAAATTCTTTGAGCATCTGGCCTTCGCCAACCAAGAATGCGAAATCATCGGCTTTGCCGCCTTCAAAAGGC
>JANPAK010000137.1:0-2352 GCA_031429925.1 Variovorax sp. | reverse complement strand
GAAGCGAGGTGTCGTCCCCAGCAGCCGCCGCGGATCCGGCTTTGCCGGTCCGCCAGCGGCGCCCCCTTGAGGGGGAGCGGCGAAGCTGCTCCGGGGGTGGGTCAATACCGATAGCTGTCGGCCTTGTACGGCCCCTGCTTGGGCACGCCGATGTAGGCCGCCTGCTCGTCGCTGAGTTCGGTCAGCATCGCGCCGACTTTCTTCAGGTGCAGCCGCGCGACTTTCTCATCAAGGTGCTTGGGCAGCACGTAGACCTTGCCCTGCTCGTAGTCGTCGCTGTGCGTGAACAGCTCGATCTGCGCGATGGTCTGGTTCGCGAACGAACTGCTCATCACGAAGCTCGGGTGGCCCGTCGCGCAGCCCAGGTTCACCAGCCGGCCCTTGGCCAGCAGGATGATCTGCTTGCCCGGCTTGCCATCCACGGACGGGAACTTGACATGGTCGACCTGCGGCTTGATCTCGTCCCACTCGCATTGGGCCAGCGAGGCGATATCGATCTCGTTGTCGAAGTGGCCGATGTTGCAGACGATGGCCTCGTCCTTCATCGCCGCCATGTGCTCGTAGCGGATCACGTTCTTGTTGCCGGTGGCCGAGACGAAGATGTCGGCCTTGTCGGCGGCGTACTCCATGGTCACGACCTTGTAGCCTTCCATCGCCGCCTGCAGGGCGTTGATGGGGTCGATCTCGGTCACCCAGACTTGGGCCGAGAGGGCGCGGAGCGCCTGCGCCGAGCCCTTGCCGACGTCGCCGTAGCCGGCCACGCAGGCCACCTTGCCGGCGACCATCACGTCGGTGGCGCGCTTGATCGAGTCCACGAGCGACTCGCGGCAGCCATAGAGGTTGTCGAACTTGCTCTTGGTGACGGAATCATTCACGTTGATGGCGCGGAACAGCAGCGTGCCGGCGGCCGACATTTCCTTCAGGCGGTGCACGCCGGTGGTGGTCTCTTCGGTCACGCCAATGATCTGTGTCGCCTTGCGGGTGTACCAGGTGGGGTCGACCGCCAGCTTGGCCTTGATGGCGGCAAACAGGCAGGTTTCTTCTTCGCTGGTGGGCTTGCCGATGACGGAGATGTCTTTTTCGGCGCGCTGGCCCAGGATCATCAGCAGCGTGGCGTCGCCGCCGTCGTCCAGGATCATGTTGGGGCCTTCGCCCTCGGTGCCTTTGGCGCCGAAGTCAAAGATGCGGTGCGTGAATTCCCAGTACTCGCTGAGCGTTTCGCCCTTGTGTGCAAACACTGGCGTGCCCTTGTCCACCAACGCAGCGGCGGCGTGGTCCTGGGTGCTGAAAATGTTGCACGAGGCCCAGCGCACGCTGGCGCCCAGCGCTTGCAGCGTTTCCACCAGCACGGCGGTCTGGATGGTCATGTGAATGCTGCCGGTGATGCGCGCACCCTTGAGCGGCTGGCTCGTGGTGAACTCTTCGCGGATCGCCATCAGACCGGGCATTTCGGTCTCGGCGATCTTGATTTCCTTGCGGCCCCAGGCGGCCAACGAGAGGTCGGCAACAGCAAAATCTTGCACGGGTTTGAGAACGGCGTTCATGGTCAGGCTCCAATCGGTTGAGGAACCTGCACGGCGGCGCTTCAGACGGGGGATCCACTCACCCACGAAGACCATCGTGCAGGTGAGCGCTGTTGCAAAGTCGATTTCCGAGCCTGGCCTCTGAGGTGAGGTTGCAACGCTCCTCGGAAAGAGCCTGCATTCTAGCCACAAGGCCGCGGGTTTGCACGGGTGCAGAAAACCTCCGCGGCAAGGCGCTACTTTGCAGCGTGACCTCTGCCACTGTGCCAGCCGTCTCGCCAAGGCCAGCGCTGACGTTTGGGGGGCCTTGGGGTGGCATCTGGCTCGCGTCCGGTTCTCGTCTGGGTGGCGTCTGCGCGGTGTCTGCGCCGCATCTGCGTGGCGCCCGGGCGCTCTGCTGCAGAATCGCCGCGCATGCGCTGCCACGCCTGAGCCTGATGTCGAAAGCTTTCACCGCCTATGCGAGCTGCACCCCCGCGCGCCCACTGGTCGATTGGCCGCTGGCGGCGCGCGCCGCCATCCGGGGGGTCATGACCGACATCGACGACACGCTGACACGCCAGGGTGCGATCGAGCCCCAGGCGCTTCATGCGCTGCACGACCTGGCGGCCGCCGGCCTGCCCGTCATTGCCATCACCGGCAGGCCATGGGGTTGGAGCCAGGCCTTGGCGGCGACCTGGCCGGTGGTCGCCGTGGTGGCCGAGAACGGCGCGGTGGCACTGATCAAGGACGGGCAGCACTTGTTGACCGAATTTGCGCAGGACGCACCGACACGCCAGGCCAACGCGCTGCGTCTGCAGGCGGTGGCACAGCGTGTGCTGCGCGACGT
>JANPAK010000136.1:0-1879 GCA_031429925.1 Variovorax sp. | reverse complement strand
GTAGTTCTCAGCCAAAGCCGTTTGCGCCGCAGTAGAGCTCATCAGATAGTCCAGCTCCGCCTCTTGCATGCGCTGGCCGAAGGCGTCGGTTTCGGGGAAACGGTGCATCAGGTTGGTCAACCACCACGAAAAGCGCTCGGTGCGCCAGATTTTGCGCAGGGCGCGCTGGGAATAGCCGTCAATGCCATCGTTGCGGCGCTCACCATAGTGCTGAATCAGCGCCTCCGAGAGCATCAATACGTCGCTCGCTGCGAGATTCAGGCCCTTCGCGCCCGTGGGCGGCACGATGTGCGCCGCGTCGCCAGCCAGGAAAAGCTGGCCCCAGCGCATGGGCTCGCTCACAAAGCTGCGCAGCGGGGCGATGCTCTTTTCAATCGATGGGCCGGTGATGACGTCTTTGGCCACATGCGCGGGCAGGCGCAGACGCAACTCGTCCCAAAAGCGCTCGTCGCTCCAGTCTTCCACCTTGTCTGAGAGCGGGCATTGCACGTAATAGCGGCTGCGCGTCATGCTGCGCATGGAGCAGAGCGAAAAGCCTTCTGGGCTGTTGCCATAAATGATGGCGTGCGGCGAGACGGGCGGCACATCGGCCAAGACGCCCAGCCAGCCAAACGGGTATTCGCGCAAGAATTCTTGGCGCTTCTCAGCCGGGATGCTTTGGCGGCTCACGCCATGAAAGCCGTCACAGCCAGCGATGAAGTCGCATGCGATCTCCTGCGCCACGCCGTCTTTCATGAAGCGAATGCGGGGCTTGGCAGACGTCAAATCCTGCAGGCTCACGTCTTTGGCTTCATAAATCGTTTGTAAGCCATGCGCTGCGCGATGGTCCATCAAGTCTTTGGTCACTTCCGTCTGCCCGTAGGCCGTCACGGTTTTACCGCCAGTGAGCTTGGGCAAATCAATCGTGTGAAGCTGCCCGGCAAACGACAGGCTCAGGTGCTCGTGCGGCGTGCCTTCTTTGAGCAAGCGCTCGCCCACGCCAGCGGTCACCAGTGCGTCGACGGTGGTTTGCTCCAGAATGCCAGCGCGAATGCGGCCCAGCACATACTCGCCGCTTTGCCGCTCGACGATGATGGTGTCAATGCCCGCTTTGTTCAGCAGCGCGCCGAGCAATAGCCCAGCTGGGCCTGCACCAATGATGCCAACTTGGGTCCGCATGCGTGTCTCCTAAGGTTTTGGTTTGGCAAGAGCTTAAGGTCGGCCGCTCATATCGCCAATCAGTTAACCCGATCATTGCGCGTTGATCAATCTATTTGCGCGATAATCGCGCAATGACCGCATTCGCATCAACCCCCGCACGCCATGAAAGCGTCGCTGCTGCTGATTGGATCGAAGGCGCGGCCAAAGCATTTGCTGTGCTCGAGAGCTTTTCGGCAGAGCGGCAGCGCCTCTCTATCTCGCAAATTGCCGAGCGCGCTGGCCTCACGCGCGCGGCCGCCCGCCGGCATGTGCTCACGCTGCAGGCCTTGGGCTATTTGGAGGCGGAAGAGGGCGCACGCTCGCCCAGCTATTGGCTGACGCATCGCGTGCTGCGCCTTGCAGGCAATTACCTTGCCTCGGCCCGGCTGCCTAGGGTTGTGCAACCCACCCTCAGCCGCCTCGCAGCGCAAACCGGGCAAGCATTCTCGGTGGCTGTGCTCGATGGTGAGCATGCCGTCATCGTCGCTAGATCCGGCGAGCACCGCATGGCCAGCCAGGCGCTGCCCTACGGCGTTAACCTCGGCGCCCGCCTCGCCGCCTTCGCCACCAGCACCGGCCGCGTCCTGCTCGCCCAGCTCCCGCACGCTCAACTCAAAGCCTATAGATTCATAAAGGAAATAGGGTCTTGTTTTCCATCAATGAAAATTTTCGAAACGTAAAGCTGACTAAAAGGTACCAC
>JANPAK010000135.1:0-19694 GCA_031429925.1 Variovorax sp. | reverse complement strand
CTTCGCGGGAGAGCTTGCCTTTTTCCATCAAGGCGAGCTTGCTTTCCCACTCGCCCGTCAGCTCAGGCTTGGACAATTCCTCCACGCCCAAACCACGCAAAAGCGTCATGAGCTGGAAGGCTTTGGCCGTGGGAATCATCTCGCGGCCTTCACGCAGCATGTATTTTTCGTTAAGCAGGCCTTCGATGATCGCGGCGCGCGTGGCAGGCGTGCCTAAGCCTTTTTCCTGCAGCGCTTCGCGCAGTTCGTCGTCTTCCACAAACCTGCCTGCGCCCTCCATTGCGCCTAGCAGCGTGGCTTCTGAATAGCGGGCCGGTGGCCGCGTTTTCAAGCCTTTGGCTTCCACACTTTCGTTGCGCACCATTTCGCCAGGCTTCACCGGCATGAGGGTTTTGCTGTTTTCGCCTTCTTTTTTCTCCATCTCATCGTCGGCCTCTTTGCCGTAGATCGCCAGCCAGCCCGGCTTAACGAGCACTTTGCCTTCGGTTTTAAAGTTGTGATTGAGCGCGGTGGTGATGCGGGTTGTGATCTGATATTCCGCTGATGGATAAAACACCGCCATAAAGCGGCGCACCACCAAGGTGTAGAGCTTGAACTCAGCCTCTGAGAGACCAGAGGGTGATTGCAGCGTGGGGATGATCGCGAAGTGGTCGCTCACCTTGGCGTTGTCAAAGATGCGCTTGGAGGGCTTGATGTAGCCATTGTTGAGTGCCACACTGGCGTGGGGTTCGAGATGCTTATGGCCGCAATCGGCGAGCATCTCAAAGGTCTTTTTCACCACAGGCACGTAGTCTTCAGGCAAGTAACGCGAATCCGTACGTGGATACGTGAGCGCTTTATGACGCTCATACAAAGACTGCGCCAATTGCAGCGTAGTCTTGGCAGAGAAGCCAAATTTGCCGTTAGCCTCGCGCTGCAGGCTGGTCAGGTCAAACAAGCCGGGGCTGGCTTGCGTGCTGGGCCTAGATTCTTCGCTAACGCTGGCGGCTTTGCTGCGCACCGCATCTGCAATGGCGCGAGCGGTTTTCTCGTCCCAAATGCGGTCGGCTCTGGCATCGGCGTCTTCACCCTTCTTGAATGTCGGGTCAAACCATTTAGCGGGATACTCTCCAGCCTCAGCGATGAACGAGGCATGGATCTCCCAGTAATCCCGAGCAATGTATTTGCGAATTTGCTCTTCGCGCACCACCACAACCGCGAGCGTCGGTGTTTGTACACGACCCACGGTCGTCAAAAAGAAACCACCATCGCGGGAATTGAATGCCGTCATGGCACGGGTGCCATTGATACCCACCAGCCAATCTGCTTCCGAGCGACTGCGCGCCGCATCGGCCAGCGGACGCATCTCCTTATCAGAGCGCAGCACGTCAAAACCATCGCGAATCGCCTGCGGCGTCATGCTTTGCAGCCAAAGGCGCGTCACTGGCTTACCCAGCGGCACGGTTTTGCCGGCTTTCTCGCTGCCTGCGTATTGCTCAATCAAGCGGAAAATCAACTCGCCTTCGCGCCCTGCGTCGCAGGCATTGATCAGAGCGCCTACGTCTTTGCGCTTGGCGAGCTTGATCACCGCGTTCAAGCGCGTCTTGGTTTTGTCGACCGGTTTCAAGTCAAAGTGCGGTGGAATCACCGGCAGATTGGCAAAACTCCATTTGCCGCGCTTCACATCAAACTCCTCAGGCGCTTGGATTTCCACCAAATGGCCCACGGCTGAACTCACCACATAGGTGTCATTTTCAAAGTATTCGTCATGCTTTTCAAACTTGCCCGCAGTGGGCGTGAGTGCGCGCACGATGTCCTGCGCCACAGATGGTTTTTCGGCAATGATCAGAGTCTTCATATAATCGCTTCCTTACGCGCACGCAGGTGCGCACGCATGTGTGTGCACGCGCGCACCTGCGCACACGCACAAATTCAAGATAACAAATTTTTTGGCCTTTTGCCAAATTGACCATTTTCATGCCCGCCAAAAAATCTTCTGCCTACGTCCCGCCACCTCAGCTTACCGAACGCTTGATCGAAGTGCGCACCTCCGGTATCCATGGCAACGGCGTGTATGCGCGGCGTGATATCCCTAGGGGTCAGATCCTGATCGAGTACCAAGGCCGCATCATCAGCTGGAAGGAGGCGCTGCGCCGCCACCCGCATGATCCAAGCCAACCCAACCACACGTTCTACTTCTCCCTCGAAGATGGCGACTGCATCGATGGCAACGACCTGGGCAACGATTCGCGCTGGATCAACCATGCCTGCGACCCGAACTGCGAAGCTGACGAAGATGAGGCCAACCAGCGCGTCTGGATCAAAGCCTTGCGCGATATCAAGGCTGGCGAAGAGCTGTTTTACGACTACGGCCTGGTGATTGACGAGACTTACACCAAGAAACTCAAGGCCGAATACAAGTGCCTGTGCGGCAGTAAAAAGTGCCGGGGTACGATGTTGGCCAAGAAATGATTTGGCCTGCGGAGGCCATTTGGCAGCAAGTGATGGCGCTGGGCTTGCCTTCGTTGGCGAGTTTTAGCGTTGAAATCCTGCCACAGGTCGACTCCACCAACACTGAATTAATGCGGCGCGCGCGCGCAGGCCGCAGCGAGGCCACCTTGCTGATCGCCGAGCAGCAAACGGCCGGACGCGGGCGCATGGGGCGCGTTTGGCAGTCTGGCGCTGAAGATTCACTCACGTTTTCTTTAGGCCTGCGCCTATCGCCGGCTAGCTGGGAAGGACTCAGTTTGGCCGTTGGCGCAAGTGTGGTGCAGAGCCTAGACCCTGACGCCGGGCACGGCGTACAGCTCAAATGGCCTAATGATCTGTGGTGGAAAGGGCGCAAGCTGGCCGGGATATTGATTGAAACAGCACCGGCGGTCAATGCGGCGTCTGCGCAAGAGCGTTTTGCCGTGATCGGCATTGGCATCAACATTCGCCCTCGCCCATTCTCTGCCGATCTCAGCACACCGGCCGCCTGTCTGCAAGACATGGACCCCATCAGTAGCCAGCAGAGCGCCTTGGAGCGGCTTTTTGCCCCCTTGCTGAGTGATGTCCTGACCTTCGAACGCGTCGGCTTTGCCGCCTTTGGCAACCGTTTTGCCGCGCGTGATGCACTTGCCGGCCAGGAGGTCGTGCTCAGCGATGGGCGACACGGCGTAGCGCAAGGGGTGGACGCCAACGGCGCCTTGATGGTGCATACTTCGCAGGGTGTGCAACGTGTGGCCAGTCAAGAGGTCAGCGTGCGTCCCCAAGCCTCTGTCTGAAGTCTATGCTGCGATTTCTTGTTTTACTGCTGATTCTGGCCAACGGCGCTTATTACGCTTGGTCACAAGGCTATTTGGCCAGCATCGGCTTCGACCCTGCGGTGCAAACTGAACCGCACCGCCTGCAGACCCAAATTAAGCCCGAGGCTATTCGCTTGCTCAGCCCGCAAGAAGCCAAGCGCGTCGAGTTGCTCGCTGCTGCAGCGCCCCCCAAAGCGCCGGAATGCCTACAAAGCAGCTTGCTTGATGAACGCCAACTGACCGCCGTGCGCTCTGCTGTCGCCATCCTGCCCACCGGCACCTATAGCCTGCAGGAAGCCATCGAGCCCGCCCGCTGGATCGTTTACATGGGAAAGTATGCCAATGCCGAGGCACTGGCGAAAAAGAAAGCGGAACTGCGCGATCTGAACATCAGCTTTGAAAGCCTCAAGAATGCCACGCTTGAGCCTGGCTTATCGCTGGCGGCCTTGCCCACGCAGGCGCAAGCCAATGACGCGATGGCCAACCTCGCGGCGCGCGGTGTGCGAACAGCAAAAGTTGTACAAGAGGTGGCCGAGCGCAAAGGGCAGATGCTCAAACTCCCTGCCGTAGACGACGCGCTAAGACCGCAGCTTGAAGGCGTCAAAACAGCTGTTGGCGCTTCAGGACTGGTGGTCTGCAAGCCTGTTTAGGTGCTCACCTCTTGTTTGCTGCCAGGCTTCGACTGAAGAGCCCATATAAAATCACAGGTGTTGTGCTGCGCAACGCCTTATTGTTCAACCCCCCGCAGCCATGTAGAGGACTACCATGTATAAAAACCTCGCAGCCACGCTCGTGGCAGCTTGCTTTTTTTCTGCCGCTTTTTCCCAAACCCCCTCAGCTCCCAAGCAGGCGCATGAGCCGGTCAAGGCCGCTTGGCTGTATGTCGCGCCGCTCACCGATGCAGGCTGGGTGCGCCAGCACGATGAAGGGCGCAAAGCTGTGCAGTCCGCGCTGGGCGATAGAGTCAAAACCACGTTTGTCGAGAACGTGCCCGAGGGCGCCGACGCAGAGCGTGTGATTCGCGATCTGGCGACACAGGGCAACAAGATCATTTTCACGCCCAGTTTCGGCTACATGGAGCCCACCATGCGGGTGGCCGCTGACTTTCCAAATGTGCGCTTTGAATCGATCACTGGCTACAAAACCGCCATCAATGTGGCCACTGCGAATGCGCGCTACTACGAAGGCCGCTACCTCGCCGGCATTGCCGCCGGCCGCATGACCAAGACCAATATAGCAGGCTATGTGGCAGGTTTTCCGATTCCTGAGGTGTTGCAAGGCATCAATGCCTTCACTCTAGGCATGCGCTCGGTGAACCCGAAAGCACAGGTCAAAGTGATATGGCTGAACGCATGGTTTGATCCGCCGCGTGAGCGGGATGCCGCTTTTGCTCTGATGAACCAAGATGCCGATGTACTGGCGTTTCATACCGGTTCGAACGCCGTGATGATCGCGGCGCAAGAGCGCGGCAAGATGGCCGTGGCATACCACTCAGACATGCGCAAGGTGGCGCCGGATGCACAAATTGCGGCCGTAACCCATCAATGGGGGGCGTATTACACGAAACAAGTGCGCGCGTTGCTCGACGGCGCATGGAAGAGCGGCAATTTTTGGGGCGGCGTGCGCGAAGGCATGATTCGCGTGGATAGTTTCGGCTCGAAAGTGCCCAAGGCCGTCATTGACGAAGTGAATGCCGCTCAAAAAGCTATCGGCGCCGGCAGCTTGAAGCCTTTTGCAGCAACCAAACAAAACATACTGGATAACGAAGGCCAAGTCTTTATCCCGCGTGGCAGCGCTCTGACCGATGGGCAAATACTGTCTATGAATGCTTTCGTATCGGGCGTGCAGGGAAAGATTGCAAAATAGCGGTGTGAATACCAGCACAGCCCTCCCGATCCGCGCTTACCGCGCCAAGCTACTGCGCTTTAGCGCTGATGGCCAGGCCATCTTTGACGACGATGGTCTGCTGGTGGTGGATTCCACCGGCAAGGTCGCTGCAGCGGGGGACTTTGCGCTACTCAAGGCCGCTTATGCCCATCTACCCACACAGCATTTCCCCGGCCGCATCATCGCACCCGGCTTTGTCGATCTGCATGTGCATTTCCCTCAGACCGATGTGATTGGTTCACCCGCCGATGGTCTTCTGCCTTGGCTCGAAAACTATACCTTTCCAGAAGAAAAACGCTTCTCAGGCCTTGAATATGCTGCGCAAAGCGCTACGTTTTTCGTAGCGGAACTGCTGCGCAATGGTGTAACAACGGCATTGACTTTTGCCACGTCACATGTGCCTTCAGTCAATGCGATGTTTGCGGCGGCAGACGCGGCTGGCCTGCGCATCATCACAGGCAAATGCTTGCAAGACCGCAATTGCCCAGACGGCGTGCGCGACGAGACCGAGCAATCGCTCATCGATACCGAAGCTCTGATCCAGCGCTGGCACGGCCAAGGCACGCGCGGCCAGCTCGGCTACGCAATCACGCCGCGCTTTGCGCCCACCTGCTCCGATACCCAGATGCGCGGTATGGGCACATTGGCGGAGAAGTATCCAGATGTATGGATTCAGTCGCACGTGAGCGAAAATACAGACGAGATCGCATGGGTGCGTGAGTTGTATCCGCAAGCGGCGAGTTATCTGGCCGTCTATGATGGCTTTGGGCTTCTGCGCGAGCGCAGCGTTTACGCGCACTGCATTCATTTTGACGATGCAGATCGGGCTTTGATGAAGCACAGCGGTGCAGCCGCAGCGGTATGCCCCACCAGCAATTTGTTTCTCGGCAGCGGGAATTTTGATTTTGCTGCGGCGCAAAGCCAAGGCTTGATGCATGGCCTAGCGAGCGATGTCGGCGGCGGCACCTCGTTTTCGCCATTCAAAACCATGCTTGCTGCGCATTACGTTGCGCGAAGCAGTTCGTTAAGCGGCAAGGTCGCGAAATCTGGCCTGACGCTGTCGCCCCAGCAGCTCTGGTGGCTGCATACTGCAGGCGCTGCGCAAGCGCTTGGCTTACCCGGCCTGGTCGGCAACTTGCAGCCCGGTTGTGATGCTGATTTCATCTTGCTCAATCCTCAGGCCACGCCTTTGCTGGCGCGGCGCACAGCGCGGGCGACATCGTTGGACGAGCTGCTTTTCGCCTTGATCGTGCTGGGAGATGACCGGGTCGTGGAATCTACGCACCTTGCCAGCTCGGCATTGCCGTAAAATCAGGGCATGTCCAGCACCGACCCGAGCATCGACACCAAAGAGGCTCCAGCCTTCGATCTCACGGCGCATTTCTTGATCGCCATGCCCGGCTTGGAAGACGAGACGTTTGCAAAATCGGTGATTTTTCTTTGTGAGCATTCCGAGCGCGGTGCGCTTGGCATCGTGATCAACAAACCCACCGAGTTGCTGCTGCCCAAACTGTTTGCCAAGGTGGATCTGCCGCTTGAGCGCGCCGATTTGCAGGAGTCGCCCGTCTTTGGTGGAGGGCCGCTGCATACCGAGCGTGGCTTTGTACTCCATGAAAAACAGATTGCCCAGACGGTGCGCTTCGCTGACATGAAGGCCGAACCCCTGACTGTGCCTCAGAGCGCACCTGCGACCGACACCGAGCTGAGCCTTGAAGAACAACTCATTCAGGCCATGCAGGATGAGGCTGATCAATCGCAAGAAGCCTCCTTCTACGCCTCTTCACTCACCATTGCTGACGGCCTAGAAATGACCACCTCCAAGGACGTTTTGGAAGCCTTATCCAGTGGCGGCGGGCCCCGCAGGGTGCTAATCTCCCTCGGCCATGCCGGCTGGGCCAGCGGTCAGCTCGAATCAGAATTGGCTGAAAATACTTGGCTGCATGTGAAGGCCAGCTCAGAAGTGATCTTCGACACGCCAGTCAACGAACGTTACGCAAAGGCGCTGAGCTTACTTGGATTGCAGGAATGGATGATCTCGCGCGAAGCAGGTCGGGCATGATGGCGCTAGAGCGCGTCCATCGAAGCATCCCCGCGCAGCAGCAATCCTTTTTGGCTTTTGATTTTGGCGAGAAACGCACGGGCGTGGCGTCTGGCACGCGCCTCACAGCCACGGTAACGCCGATGCAAACCATTCATAGCGCGGTCGTCGATGCTCGCTTTGCCGCCATCGAAAAGATACTCAAGGAGTGGCAACCCGATGCGCTGGTGGTGGGCATTCCTACGCATCCCGATGGCGCGGCGCATGAGATGACGCAGCGCGCCCAGCGCTTCGCGCGACAGCTTCACGGGCGCTTTCATCTGCCTGTGCATGAAGTCGATGAGCGTTACAGCAGCGTGGAAGCCGCTTCGCGCGGCGCGAAAGATTTAGACAGCGAAGCCGCTGCGATAATTTTGGAACAATTTTTTAGCGAGATTGAAGATGAGTAGCTTGTCACTCGATGCGCCCACACTCTATCAAGAGCTCTTGAAGGGCGGAATGAATTTGTTGGAGTCTGAAACCAAGCTCATCGGCATTGCATCTGGCGGTGTGTGGCTTGCGCAGCAGTTGCAAGCTGATTTGGCCCGACCCGGCAAAGCCGGTGTGATCTCGTCAAGCATGCACCGCGATGATTTCTCCAAACGTGGTTTGGCGCACAGCGTGCAAACCCAATTGCCGTTTGACGTGAACGGGCAAGACATTCTGCTGGTTGATGATGTGCTCTACACCGGTCGCACTATTCGCGCGGTGCTCAATGAACTCTTTGATTACGGTCGACCGGCGCGAGTGCGCTTGGCAGTGCTGGTGGATCGCGGCGGGCGGCAACTGCCTGTGCAGGCCGATTTTGCAGCGGCGCGCGTGAGCTTGCCTGCCACGCAATCACTTGCCCTTGCGCGCAGCGAAAGCGGCGTCTTCAGTTTCAATATTGAGGAGGCTTGATGCTTTACAAACGCAACCCCCAGCTCAATAAAAACGGCTAACTGGTTCATTTGCTCTCGACCGAAGGCTTGCCGAAAGCTATCCTCACGCAGATCCTGGACACTGCCGCAAGCTTTGTGAGCGTCAGCGACCGAGAGGTGAAAAAGGTACCGCTGCTGCGCGGCAAGAGCGTGTTTAATCTCTTTTTCGAGAATTCCACGCGCACACGCACGACATTCGAGATTGCGGCGACTCGTTTGAGCGCTGATGTCATCAATTTAGATATTGCCAAGTCATCGGCCAGCAAAGGCGAATCGCTGCTCGACACGATTGCCAATCTTTCAGCCATGGCCGCCGACATCTTCGTCGTGCGCCACAGCGAGTCGGGTGCGCCCTATCTGATCAGCCAGCACGTGGCGCCTCATGTGCATGTGATCAACGCCGGGGACGGCAGGCATGCGCATCCCACGCAAGGCTTGCTGGACATGTACACCATTCGCCACTTCAAAGGCGATTTTTCCAACCTCACTGTGGCTATCGTCGGCGATGTACTGCACTCGCGTGTGGCGCGCTCAGATATCCATGCGCTCACCACCCTTGGATGTGCAGAGGTGCGTGCTGTGGGCCCACGCACTTTGATCCCCGGAGACTTGCGGGAGATGGGGGTGCGTGTGTGCCATTCGCTAGAAGAAGGCATCAAGGGCGCGGATGTGGTGATCATGCTTCGCTTGCAAAATGAACGTATGAGCGGGGCTTTACTTCCCTCTTCCCAAGAGTTCTTCAAGAGCTTTGGACTCACGCCCGACAAACTGCAATTGGCCAAGCCAGACGCCATCGTCATGCATCCGGGGCCGATCAACCGGGGCGTCGAGATTGACTCGGCGGTGGTCGATGGCAAGCAAAGCGTGATCTTGCCGCAGGTGACTTTCGGCATCGCGGTGCGTATGGCAGTGATGAGCATTGTGGCGGGGAACGAGGCATGAAGATACTGATCAAGAACGGTCGAATCATTGATCCCGCCTCTGGCTTGGATGCCGCGGGCGATGTGGCCATTGCTGCCAGGCGAATCGTGGCGATCGGCCAAGCGCCTGCTGATTTTTCACCGGCGCGAACTGTGGATGCAAATGGTTTGATCATTGCGCCGGGCCTGGTGGATTTGTGCGCGCGCCTGCGCGAGCCTGGCTATGAGCATGAAGGCATGCTGGAAAGTGAATTGGCTGCAGCGGTGGCCGGTGGCGTGACCTCGCTGGTCTGCCCGCCTGATACTGATCCGGTTTTGGACGAACCCGGTTTAGTGGAAATGCTCAAGTACCGTGCTGAGAAATTGAATCAGGCCCGCGTATTTCCGCTCGGTGCGCTCACCCGCAGCTTGCAAGGCGAAGCGTTGACCGAGATGGTGGAGCTCACCGAAAGCGGCTGCATAGGCTTCGGCCAAGCCGAAATGCCGTTGGCCAATACCCAAGTGCTCCAACGCGCCTTGCAATACGCATCCACCTTCGGCTACACCGTCTGGTTGCGGCCGCAAGAGCTGTATTTGGGCAAAGGCGTCGCCGCCAGCGGAGCGTTGGCCACGCGCCTGGGCTTATCTGGCGTGCCGGTTGCGGCGGAAACGATTGCACTGCACACGATTTTTGAGCTGATGCGCACCACCACAGCGCAAGTTCATCTGTGCCGAATCAGCAGCGCTGCAGGCGTGGCCTTGCTTCGTAGTGCCAAAGCGGAGGGTTTGAGGGTGACGGCCGATGTGAGCATCAACTCGCTTCATCTAACCGACAACGACATCGGCTATTTCGACAGCCGTGCCCGCCTCACACCCGTACTGCGACAGCAGCGTGATCGCGATGCGCTGCAAGCGGCCTTGCGTGATGGCACGATTGACGCACTCGTGAGCGATCACAACCCCGTGGAAGCAGATGCCAAGAATCTGCCTTTTGGCGAAGCGGAGCCCGGTGCCACCGGCTTGGAGATGCTGCTAAGCCTCGCGCTCAAATGGGGGCAACTGCAGCAACTGAGCCTGCTCGACACGCTCGATTGCGTCACGGCTAGGCCTTCCAAAGTGTTGGCTAGTGCGCTGGGCACCATGGGCTCCAGCGTGGGGCACTTGAGCATCGGAGGTGCTGCCGATCTATGCCTTTTTGATGCTACCGCTGAATGGAGTGTTCATGGCAGCGAGTTGCGCAGCCAAGGCAAGCACACACCCTTTGCCCATGATATGGGCGGCTGCCTCATGCCGGGTCGCGTGAAGATGACGGTCGTCAGCGGCCAGATTGCCTATGACGCCATGAGTTGAAAGCCAATGGAAAATACCGCCAACCTCAACGAACAACACCTGGCCGATGCATGGGCAGTGTTGCAATCACATTCGCAGCATATTGACAGCCTGCAGCCCGACGCCCACCGCCTCGCCTTTGCCGATCCGGAATTCATTCTGCGGCGGGAGTTGCGCGGCATGCGAATGCAGATGGAAATGCTCAAGCCCGAGCTCGGCCAAGCGGCAGCCGGCATTGACAATACGATCGTCGTCTTTGGCGGTGCTCGCTTCTGCAGCCCGGAAGGGGCACAGTTGGCGCTAACTGAAGCGCAGGCCAGCGGTGATGCCGAGGCGCTTGCCAAAGCGCAGCGCCTTGTGCGTAACGCGCCGTACTACACACAAGCCCGAGAGTTTGGCAAGCTCGTGGCGCAATACAGCATGAATTGCCCAATGGCGGATCAGCTCTTCATCTGCACCGGCGGCGGCCCCGGCGTTATGGAAGCGGCCAACCGGGGCGCAGCGGATGTGGGCGCGCCTTCGGTAGGCCTGACGATTGCACTGCCGCGCGAAGAAAGGCCCAACCGCTTCGTGCCACCTGATCTGAGCTTTAAGTTTCATTATTTTGCGATTCGCAAGATGCATTTCATGATGCGTGCCAAGGCGCTGGTGGCCTTCCCTGGTGGCTTCGGGACGCTCGACGAATTGTTTGAAGTGCTCACGCTCGTGCAAACACGCAAAGCCAAGCCCGTGCCGATTTTTCTCTTCGGCTCAACGTATTGGAAAAAAGTCATTAACTTCGAAGCCTTGGCAGACGAAGGCGCGATCTCACATGCGGATTTGAAACTATTCAGCTATGTAGATGATGTGCAGACCGCGTGGTCTGAAATCAAACGCTTTTACAATTTATCTTAGATCAAACTGCACCCAACTCGGGTCTAGCGCAAATCACCAGCCGCAGTTCTTGCAAACGACAACCCGTGGGGTAGATCGCCAGGCGCCATGTTGAGCAACTCCCAAAGGTCGCTGGCTTCGCGTTCGGCGACAAGCTCCAACCGCACAGGCGTGCCTTCATCGCTTTCCGTGAATGGCATACCGCGCACAAGAAAGAGCTCAATCACGACTCCGTCAACCATGGAAGTCGAAATGGCTTTGACAGGCAGAGACAGTTCTTGCCGGCTCATTCCCAAACCTGCATTGCGCCGATTCCCGCGAATCCGCAAAGCATCGCCCTGATAACTTAGTTGGCCGCTGCCATTGAATCCAAGCGCGCCTGGCTTGATCGGACCGCCACCAAAGCGAACCGTGAATTCTGGCCACATTCCAGAGGAAGGAGCACCCAATACGCTGGCAGAAAAGGTACTACTCGCGGCGAATTCAGCATGCCCAATTGGCGTGGCCTCCTTTCGATCGGCCACCAATTGCCCCACCGTCAGCTCAATGCCGTCGTCGCGCAGCACAATCTGACTGTCATTAATCAAATCTTTCACGCGCATGCCGACAATCATTCGACGCTCAAAAGGGCCGAGTGCCTTGCCGTTAACGAATAAGCTGTACTTGAAGCCCATCTGGGATACATCTCGACGATTTGTGTGATTCAGATACAAATGATACCAAGGACGTTACTCCAGGCAACGCCGCTAAATTCTCAATAGCCAATGATCGCACAAATACAAGGTTTGGCGTTGCCCTGATGCAACGACCGGAGACGCTGCAAGAACAAAAGCTCCTATGGAGCGGTTACGCAACGACGCGGCGCTGAACGATCAAACGCGCTTACGGTACTCACCGGTTCGGGTGTCAATTTCAACTTTGTCACCCTGCGCGACAAAGATGGGCACGCCGATGTCAAAACCCGTGGAAATTTTCGCGGGCTTCAACACCTTACCGGAAGTGTCCCCTTTGACGGCAGGCTCAGTCCACGTGATTTCACGCTCGACGCTAGTGGGTAATTCGACGGAAATGGCTTTGCCATCATAAAACACGACCTCAGCAGTCATGCCTTCTTCCAAATAGTTGAGCGAGTCACCCATGTTTTCGGATTCCACTTCGTACTGGTTGTACTCACTGTCCATCCACACATACATGGGATCGGCAAAGTAGGAATACGTGCAATCCTTCTTGTCGAGAATGATTTGCTCAATCTTGTCATCGGCCTTAAACACGACTTCGGTGCCGAAGTTGGCGATCAAACTTTTGATCTTCATCCTCACGGTCGCTGAATTGCGGCCGCCGCGGCTGTATTCTGTTTTCAAGATGACCATTGGGTCTTTGCCGTGCATGATGACGTTGCCGGCGCGCATTTCTTGGGCGATTTTCATGGGGTGCTTTCTTGGGCTGCGCCGAATGCAGTTCGGCGCGAAATCGAAATTTGCAACAGCAATAAGTTGCAAAGCTTTCGATTTTAACCCGATTTGCCCATGTCTGAATCAAGCTCGGAGCGCGGAAATCCTCTTTTCCTCAGCAAAATCAAGCAGTTGCGCAACTAGATCGCGCTGATTCAGCAGGCGCGCTCGGGCAGCCTGAACGCATGCTGCCCACTCAGGAAGTCGGATCGCAGGCAAGGGGGCGCTTCGCAGACCGTTCCAGATTCGGTGATATTCGCGCAGGTCGGGCGGGGCTTGCAACCACTCAAGAAAGGCCTCGAGCTTGGCCGAATGGGCGCCATCGTTCTGTGGGTAAATCTGCCAGACGAAGGCTCGGCCTGCCCATATCGCTCGCACCAGCGAGTCTTCACCACGCACAAAATTCAAGTCGCAGCTTCGAAGCAACGCGTCGTACTGCGTCTGGGGCAGGTAGACATGCTCCTGAATTAATAGCATATTGCGCATATTCCATGAGGGAAATATGCCATTTTTGCTTGCAATTGCCACCTCAGCGGCACGCTTTCCACGGCCGGGCAGCAAAATCAATTGCATAGGCTGATCGCTGCCGGCCAACTGTTGAAGCAGCCCGGGCAACGCAGCTGGCTCGTAGCAAAACAGGCTGATCTGCAGAGGTGCGGTAGTGTTTCCATGCTGCGCCGGGGTCGCATCAGGTGACTCTTCGATCGCCTCCAGTTCGCGGATCAAGCCTCCGGTGCCTGCCGTGTATCCCGGATAGAAAAACCATTTGGTCATGCCCTGCGCTTCCCCACTCATGATGGGCGACGGCAAGCCGTGGCAACGCTGCACGAAGCTTTCGGCGCTCAGGTATTCGAGATTGATCCAAACGGGTTGTTTTGGCGCATTTTCAAAGGGCTTTGAGGAATGAGCCGCCGTTGAATTTGTGTGGCGTGCTGCTGAATTCATAGCAACCCAGCGATGTTCAATCTCACAGCCGAAGGCCTCGATCAACACATCAGCCGGTTGCGCGTCAAGCGGCATGGGCTTGTGAGGCTGCCAAAACTTCACCTGCACGCCCGGGCAGCCATCAGGCGCCATCCAAGCCAACGCCGACGCATCGTCTACCCATAGCCGCACGGATTGCCCGCGCACGGCCAGCGCGCTTGCCAATCGCCAACACACGCCGATATCACCGAAGTTGTCGATGACGCGGCAGAAAATGTCCCAACGCAGCGCCCGCATTCACGCTTAGGCGAGAGCCAGCTCCGATACATCGACCAGCGTCAATTCGCCGCGAAGCGAAAAACCCATGCGCTGCGATACTGCAATATCGATCAACTGGCCCGGCAATTGCACAAAAGCTTGTGGGCTGGCCGCGAAATTAATCACTCGGTTGCATTCCGTGCGACCCATGAGTTCGGGCGCTTCAACCTTGCTTTGGCGCGATGGCCCTTCGACCAAAATACGCACCACTCGGCCCACAAATGCATCGCTGAGCGCATGGGTGTTGTCATTGATCGCCTTTTGCACCTGCAGCAAACGCTTGTGCTTGATGTCATGCGGCGTGTCGTCAACCAAGCCGGCGGCGGGTGTGCCGGGGCGGGGGCTGAAGATGAAGCTAAAACTATTGTCAAACCGCATGTCTTCGATGAGTTTCATCGTCCTAGCGTGATCGTCGTCGGTCTCGCCGGGAAAGCCAATGATCAGATCCGTGGAGAGATGCAAATCAGGTCGAATCATGCGCAGCTTGCGAACAATACTTTTGTACTGAAGGGAGGTGTAGCCGCGCTTCATAGCAGCCAAAATACGATCCGAGCCATGCTGAGCGGGAAGATGCAAATGGCTCACCAATTTCGGTAACTTGGCGTAGGCCTCAATCAATGCTGGTGTGAATTCGTTAGGGTGGCTGGTCGTGTAGCGAATCCGTTCGATGCCGGGAATATCACTCACGTAATCGAGCAAGGTGGCGAAATCACAAATCTCAGCGGTCTTGCCCATCTCTCCGCGATAGGCGTTCACGTTTTGACCAAGCAAATTGATCTCTCGCACGCCTTGGGCTGCAAGCTGCGCCACCTCGAGCAACACGTCATCGAGCGGGCGATTGACTTCTTCGCCACGGGTATAGGGCACAACGCAATAGCTGCAATACTTGGAGCAGCCTTCCATGATGCTCACAAAAGCGCTCACGCCTTCGCGGCGGGCGGGCGGCAGGTGGTCAAATTTCTCAATTTCTGGGAAACTGATATCAACCTGCGATTTGTTCGACAGTCTTTGCTTGGATAGCAACTCAGGCAGACGATGCAAGGTCTGCGGGCCAAACACCACGTCCACATAAGGCGCGCGCTTGATGATGGCTTCGCCCTCTTGGCTGGCGACGCAACCACCGACGCCGATCTTGACACCCTTGGCTTTCAAATGCTTGATGCGGCCCAAATCAGAAAACACTTTTTCTTGTGCCTTTTCGCGCACAGAGCAAGTGTTGAACAACACCAGATCAGCCTCATCCACGTTGTCGGTCTGCTCGTAGCCGTCGGCAGCATGCAGGACATCGACCATCTTGTTCGAGTCGTACTCGTTCATCTGGCAACCAAAGGTACGGATAAAAACTTTTTTACTCATGTCAATATGACCTATGCTCTAAATTAAATAGCAATTCGCGCGGACTTTAAAAGGGCGAAGTGCCGAAAAGGCTAGAAGAAACGCTCTTGAGCGAGCGCTGTGCTCAATCAGCGCTTGATCTGCTGCTCGCGCTGCTGGCGCCCCAACTGCTCGAAGCTGGGCAACTGATTGAAAGGCGTTTTTCCATCGTCCTGTTTCATGCCATCACCGTCGGAGGCAAAGCGGAAGTTGTTAGCGGGTGTGTTGGTCTTGATTTTCTGCGCGATCTCGGCATCAGAAAGTATCCAAACTTCTTGGATCTCACCCGAGTTATTGCGGGTGAAGTTGACGATCAGATCGACGTTGGCGACACTGGCTGACATCACCAAACGCTGAAGCGGATCGCGAATACGCGATCCCGGCGACAGCCGCTCACGGTTGCCATCAATCAGCACTTCCGGCGCTTGCACGACTCTCAGTTTGCCCCGAAGCGCGTTTGCGGGGAACTTGCGCAATCCCGGTACACCGGTTTGAGCAGCCGGCTCATTGACGGGCAACGGTTCAGAGAGTTGGCTTTGCGCCATCAACGAGGTGCTCAGACCCAGACCGAGCAGTGAAAGGAGACAGCGGTTCATGGTTTACATCCAGAGGCTGTGGAACATTGTGCTATTTTAGCCGCTCTAGCTGCGTGACTAGGCTCCGATGCCACTGATTCGCTTGAGCATAGCAAGAAACAGCTCTCGCTCTTGATCTGAGAGCGATGCAAGTAAGCGCTGCTGTACTTTGCGAGCAGGCTTCTTCATCTCCAAGGCTTGCGCCTCGCCTTCGGGCGTGAGCCAGAGCAGTTTGCGACGCTTGTCATAGGGCGAGGCTTCGCGGCGTACCCAGCCACGCTCCTCGAGACGAAGGATCACGGAGCCAGAGGTGGCTGCGTCCAGAGCCACTCTTTGAGCAATGGTGATTTGATCTGAGCCCGGGTCATCGATCAAAGCCTGCATGATGGCAAACTGAAGCGAAGTCACCTCATACTTGCCCAGCTCTTCAGCAAAAATCGCCATGGAGGTCTGATGGGCTCGTCGCACGAGGTAGCCCGGCGCTTGGGTGAAATCAAATGAATTTGGCATCGAACGTTGGTATCCTAAACAAGATTGTAAGCATGCATATGATTAGGGTTATCACCAATCCCTCTGATTAATACGTATGCATATGATATGTTGTCATATGAGTTTGTCATCGACATAAAGAGAGCCACTATGAAGCAGCAAAATTCTGGGTTACCTGTGCTCATCGCCGGTGGTGGAATCGGCGGCCTGACAGCTGCCTTCGTTTTGGCGCGACACGGCCATGCGGTCACCGTCTTGGAACAGGCCAGCGAGTTTGGCGAGATTGGTGCTGGCATTCAGCTCGGCCCAAACATCTTCCGCATGTTGGACATCCTGGGCTTAACGGAGGAAGTCAACAAAGTGGCGTATTTTCCGCCCGCCATGGGCATGCGCGATGTCCGCACCGGCGAGCAAGTGGTTCGCGTGCAAATGGGTGATGCTGCGCGAGCCGCCTATGGCGGCTTTGCCTATGGCGTGATTTATCGCAAGGATTTGCACGATGTCCTGCTCAATGCCTGTCGTGCTCAGCCTGCCATCACTTTGCGCACAAACTCTGGCGTCAATGCGTTCTCGCAATCCGCCGGTCAGGTGACGGCCACGCTCAAGAACGGCGAGATCGTCCAAGGCGCTGCGCTGATTGGTGCCGACGGCTTATGGAGCGGCATCCGGCAGACCATCGTGGGCGATGGCAAACCGCGCGTCAGCGGGCATATTGCCTACCGAGCGGTGCTGAAAAAGGAGGAGGTTCCGGCCGAATTATGGTGCGACGAGGTGCAGCTTTGGGGTGGCGAGAAAACCCATCTTGTGACCTATCCATTGCGCCGAGGCGAGCTTTACAACCTTGTCGCTGTTTTTCACAGCAACAAGTACGAAGAAGGCTGGGACACGTATGGCGATAACAACGAACTCACTGAGCGCTTTGCTGATGCCCACCCCACAGTGCGCGCGCTCTTGGCCAAGATCAACACTTGGAAAATGTGGGTACTGTGCGACCGTGAGCCTGTGAAAAACTGGAGCCAAGGCCGCGTCACGCTGCTGGGCGATGCTGCGCACCCGATGCTGCAATATCTCGCACAAGGCGCGGGCCAAGCGATTGAAGACGCAGTGGTGCTGGGCCTAGCGATTGAGCATTTCAAAGGCGATTTTGCGCAAGCCTTCCTCGCTTACCAAGACAAGCGCTACCTGCGCACCGCTCGCGTGCAACTCACGGCGCGTTTTTACGGTGACATTTACCACGCGAGCGGCGTGACCCGTGAGCTGCGCAACAGCATTTTCCAAGGCGGCAAGGATGCGGCAGGCTTTGCGGGCTTGAAGTGGATGTATGAAGGCATTGACCCTCACAATCTTTTTTAAAGGAAGCACCCATGCTCAACAACACTTTGCATCCAGACCGCGCCCAGCTATATAAAGACATGTCGCCCCAGCACCTCACGCCGCTTTGGGAGGTGCTGCATTCCCTGGTACCGCAGCAGCCGAAAACGCCTTGCGTGCCGGCGCTGTGGAAGTATGACGAAGTGCGTCCCTTTCTCCTGCGCGCCGGCGCTGCGATCACTGCAGAGGAAGCGATCCGGCGTGTCCTTATTCTTGAAAATCCCGCGCTGCGCGGGCAGTCTTGCATCACGCAATCGCTCTATGCTGGCTTACAGTTGATCCTGCCGGATGAAGTGGCGCCCAGCCATCGCCACACGCAGAGCGCGCTGCGCTTTATCGTCGAGGGTTCGGGGGCGTACACCTCAGTCAATGGCGAAAAAACCACGATGCAACCCGGCGATTTCGTCATCACGCCGAAATGGACTTGGCACGACCACGGACATGAAGGGTCTGGAGCGATGGTGTGGCTCGATGGTCTCGACATCCCAACAATTCGCTTTTTTGACGCTGGGTTCGCCGAAAACGACAGCCGCGCCTCCCAAGAAATCAAGAAAATCGAAGGCGCAAGTTTCGCCGCCTATGGCCACAATATGGCGCCCGTCAGAGGCGATTCGCCTTTCGGCAACACCAGTCCGATTTTCAGCTACCCCTATGTGCGCACCCGTGAGGCCCTGCATGCGCTTGAGCGCAGCGAGAAGATGGACGCTTGGGACGGCTTCAAGCTGCGCTACACCAACCCCCTGACCGGCGGCTCACCCATGCCCACGATGCAGACCTTTATGCAGCTTTTGCCACCAGGTTTCAAAGGTTCGCCTTATCGCCAAACCGATGGTGCGGTGTTCAGCGTCGTCGAAGGCTCCGGCCACGCGCTCATTGAATCGCATCATGGCAGCTATACATTTGCGTTCAACGCGCGAGATCATTTCGTCGTGCCTTCATGGCACACTCTACGTTTACTCTCGGATGAGAGCTGCGTGCTGTTCAGTTACTCTGACCGCCCGGTACAGCAGCTATTAGGCATTCACAAAGAAGAAAGGCTAACTTCATGAGCTATGTGTTCAACCCCCCTGCTGTGGTGAGTGTGCCCGTTGTGGGACGTGCAGAGCTTTTCCCCGTTAACCGGGTGTATTGCGTCGGTCGCAACTACGAAGAGCATGCCAAAGAGATGGGCTTCACCGGCCGCGAGCCGCCTTTCTTCTTTTTGAAGCCTGCCAACGCCATCGTCGTCGTCAATACGGGCGAGACGGGCAGCATTCCCTATCCTAGCCTGACCAAAAACTTCCATCATGAGATTGAGCTTGTCGTCGCGATTGGCATCGGCGGCAAGAATATCAAAGCAGCTGATGCCGCAAAACACATCTTCGGCTATGCCGTGGGATTGGACATGACGCGCCGCGATCTGCAGGGCGAGATGAAGAAGCAAGGTCGGCCCTGGTGCATCGGCAAAGGCTTTGACCATTCCGCGCCGATCGGCCCCATCGTGCCCATAGCGCAAGCCGGGGACATTAATAGCGCCGAATTGGCCGTGACAGTCAACGGTGCACCTCGGCAAAAGAGCACAGTTGCCAAGCTGATCTGGAATGTGGCGGAAACGATTGAGTATTTATCCGCCGCTTGGGAACTGCAACCGGGTGATTTGATTTATACCGGTACGCCTGAGGGAGTGGGCGCGGTGGTGTCTGGCGACTTAATGGTGGGCAGCGTGGCTGGCCTGCCCGATCTCAACGTCAAGGTGGCTTGAGAGAGTGATAAGAAAGTATGCCCTTTACTCTTTTCAAACCTGCGTAAAATGCTATATTATTGATAGCACAAACACAGTCCGCGAGAAAGATAATTCATGAAACTACTCGGAACATTGGCCAAGCTCTGCGCCATCTTGGCGGGATTGCTGATGGTGTTCATCACCATGATGACCGTCACCAGCGTGATCGGGCGCGATTT
>JANPAK010000134.1:0-1611 GCA_031429925.1 Variovorax sp. | reverse complement strand
ACTGCGTGACGGGTGGCGCAATGCGAAGCAGCCGCGGGTCGCCCATTTTTAGGATGTCACGGATGGTCATTGAGCAACTCCTTCAACTCTGTTTCATCCAGCACCGTAACCCCCAGCTCACGCGCCTTGTCCAGCTTGCTGCCCGCTTCTGCACCTGCGACCAGATAGTCTGTTTTCTTGCTGACCGAGCCGGCCACTTTGGCGCCAGCGCCTTCCAGCAGATCTTTGGCTTCATCGCGGCTCAGGGTGGGCAAGGTGCCGGTGATGACGAACGTCATGCCTGCCAGCGGCTTGGGCGATGCCGCAGTGGGCTCGCCTTCGGCCCAGCTGAGCCCACAGGCGCGTAGCTGCTCGACCACCTCCCGATTATGCGGCTGGTCAAAAAAGGTGCGCAGACTGGCCGCCACGATCGGCCCCACATCGGCGACGGCCAGCAGTTGCTCGGCTGTCGCGTCCATGATGCTGTCAAGCTTGCCAAAATGGCGGGCCAGTTCTTTGGCTGTGGCCTCTCCTACATGGCGAACGCCCAAACCAAAGAGGAATCTGGGCAAAGTGGTGTGCTTTGACTTTTCCAGCGCCTCCAGCAGCTTGGTGGCAGACTTTTCGGCCATGCGGTCTAAGGCGGCGAGTGAGGTAAAGCCCAATTTATACAGATCGGGCAAAGTGCGGATGACGTTGGCATCGACCAATTGCTCCACCAGTTTGTCGCCCAGGCCTTCTACCTCGACCGCGCGGCGGTGGGCAAAATGCAAAATCGCCTCTTTGCGCTGCGCAGCGCAAAACAGCCCGCCGGTGCAGCGGTAGTCGGCTTCACCCTCTTCGCGAACTGCATCACTGTGGCACACCGGGCAACTGCGCGGCATGGTAAAGATGGGGCCGCGCGGCACTGGCACGTGTCCATCGGGCGCTGGTGTGGGCCCCTCTGCAGGCTGCGGCGCGAGCACCACACTGACGATTTCCGGAATCACGTCGCCAGCCCGGCGCACCACCACTGTGTCGCCCACCCGTACGTCTTTGCGGCGCGCTTCGTCTTCGTTGTGCAAGGTGGCGTTGGTCACCGTCACCCCGCCCACAAAAACCGCTGCCAACTTGGCCACGGGAGTGAGCTTGCCGGTGCGGCCCACTTGCACGTCGATGGCCAACACCGTGGTCAACTGCTCCTGCGCAGGGTATTTGTGCGCTACCGCCCAACGTGGCTCGCGGGTGACAAAACCCAGCTGCTGCTGCAAGGCCAGGCTGTTGACCTTGTAGACCACGCCGTCAATATCGTAGGGCAGGCTGTCCCGTTGGGCTGCAATACGTTCATGGTACGCTATTAATTGCGTAGCTGCTTGCGCAATACCCACTTGGTCTGCAACCGGAAATCCCCATAATTTGAGGGCTTGCAGCAGGCCGTAATGGGTGCTCCATGGCAAGGGGGCGCTGCCCATGGCCACCTCGCCTACGCCGTAGGCAAAAAAGCTCAAGGGGCGTTGGCCGGCAATGGTGGGGTCCAACTGGCGAACGGCCCCCGCAGCCGCATTGCGCGGATTGACAAAGGTTTTTTCACCCTTCTCACCAGCCGCAATGCGCTCGCGCTGGCGGGCGTTCAAGGCTTCGAAGTCATCGCGG
>JANPAK010000133.1:0-8185 GCA_031429925.1 Variovorax sp. | reverse complement strand
CACCCCACCCCGGGGGGGGGAGGGGCGGAAGGTTTTATGCAGATGCCCACCGAAAACAAACACAAGAGTGGGTATGTGAAAAGAAAACCGCGCGGGTTGAAGTCAATCATCCGGCCAGTCACCGCGGCATCGAGATCTATCAATCTAGCTTTGACGATGGCGGCTCCAGCGTCAAACTGCAAGCTGTGCCCCTGGCCGCCGGTGCGAAGGTGTTTGACATCCAAGGCGCCATCGGCGGCACCAGCGAACTGACTCGCGGGCAAGAAACCGGCGCTGAAAAGATGACGCTGGAATACACCGGCCTTCGCGTGATCAACGTCGAAAACTTCTCGGGCAAGTCTGCCTCGGGCGCCGATGTGCGCAAGGTCGATCTTCGGCAATCGATTGACGACTCTCTGGGCGCCCCCAACAAAGTCGGCAAAGACAAAGGACTGCGCAATGTCGGCCCTAGCATTAGCTACAAGCTTCGTGATGGCGCTGGCCAAGCCATCGAGTTCAATAATTACATGCTGCCAGTCATCATGGAGCCCAATGAAAAAGGCGAGGGGCTCGCCGTCTACCTCTGGGGTATGCGTACCAACCCCAACGACACTTACTCTTACCTGCGCGTCCCGGCCGACGATCAAGGCAGCCCCGATGGTTTTTCGCGCTTACGCCAAGCCCTCTTAGACCCGGCCATGCGCGAAGCAGCCGTCAAGCGCTATGTGACCAAGGCCGTGGATCCGACCAAACCGGAGATGGCGCAGCAACTGACCGTGTCTGCGGGCCGCGCGCTGAGCCTTTTTGCCGGCGCAGAAAAGGTCAGTGACAAGAGCGTGGCTGGCCTGCAAGCCATCGCCGACTTTATGGAAACGGCCGTTCCTCCTGCCGAGCGCGAAAAGGCGGGTGAAGTGCTGGTGCGCATCCTGAATGGCACGCTGTTTGAATTGACGCAGCTCTCGCGTGAGAAAGCCGCACTCAAGCCCTTGCTGCCAGATGAAAAAACGCAGGCCTTCATGACACAAGCCGTCGTGGCGCTGTCGGATTCTTTCTTCTATCCCGCCCCGTTTGCTTTCACCCTCAAAGAATTCAACCAAGTGCAGGCCAGCATTTTCCAACTGGCGCGCGCACCCGGCAAATGGATCGTGTACTTGGGTTGCCTGTTTCTCATCATCGGCATTTTTGCCATGCTTTACGTCCGTGAGCGCCGCATGTGGGTTTGGCTCGCGCCCGAGGGCGACGGCACGCGCGCGCAAATGGCGCTATCGGCCAACCGCAAGACCATGGATGGCGACAAGGAATTTGAACTTTTGACCGTCAAACTGTTAGGCTCCACATCATGAACACAGCAACGATCAACTACAACGAGAGCTATCTCAGCAAACGCAATGTCAGCGACTGGGTGTTTGCCTTGCTCATCGTCACCGGCGTGGCTTATGCGTTCTTGCGCCATGCCGGATCGATGGACTACTACGAAAAATCCATCCTCGTCGGCTTGTCGCCCTTCGTGATCTGGCTGGGCTGGTTTTGGCGCCCACTGCGATTGCTCGCGGTGATTGTGGCGTTTTTCTCTTTGCTGGCGATCGCCAGTTATCAGGGATCACTGGCGCGGGCCGATACCGTGTTCTGGCTCAAATACTTTCTCTCTAGCCAATCGGCGATTCTGTGGATGAGCATGTTGCTGTTCATGAGCACCGCGTTTTATTGGTTCGGCGTGTTCAGCAAAAAAGAAACCGAAACCTTCTCTAGGCTCGGTTCAAAGTTGGCTTGGGCAGGGGTCACGATGGCACTCGTCGGGACGATGGTGCGCTGGCATGAAAGCCATTTGCTCGGGCCCGATATCGGCCATATTCCGGTGAGCAATCTTTACGAAGTGTTTGTGCTGTTTTGCTGGATGACCACGCTATTCTATCTGTATTTTGAAGAGCAATACAAGACCAAGGCGCTCGGCGCATTTGTGATGCTGGTGATCAGTGCAGCGGTTGGATTTTTGCTTTGGTATGCCTTGGTGCGCGGCGCGCATGAAATTCAGCCTTTGGTGCCGGCCCTGAAAAGCTGGTGGATGAAGCTGCATGTGCCGGCCAACTTTGTGGGCTATGGCACCTTTGCGCTCGCAGCGATGGTGGCCTTCGCCTATCTGATCAAGCAACAAGCCACCGAGACCAAATGGTACAAGCTCGCGCCCCTGTGGCTGCTGGGCGTCGTGCTGTGTTTTGAGCCGATCGTGTTCCGCCAAAGCCCGACGGGCGGCATGAGCAATTACTGGGCGGTTTACTTTGGTATTTCCGCGCTGATCGTCGGCGGCATTTTGCTCGGTCGCCGCCGCATTGCGGCCAAACTGCCCTCTTTTGAGATTCTCGACGACGTGATGTACAAATCCATCGCGGTAGGCTTTGCCTTCTTCACCATCGCCACCGTGCTGGGCGCGCTTTGGGCGGCTGAAGCTTGGGGCGGCTACTGGAGCTGGGATCCGAAAGAAACCTGGGCACTGATCGTCTGGCTCAACTACGCCGCTTGGCTGCACATGCGCCTGATGAAAGGCCTGCGCGGCACGATCGCCGCTTGGTGGGCCTTGGTCGGCCTAGCCATCACAACCTTCGCCTTCCTCGGCGTGAACATGTTCTTGAGCGGTTTGCACAGTTACGGAACCCTGTAAGAACGCTCTGCCCACCCCGACTCAAAGCCAAATCAGGAGTTACCCATGTTGATCAAGACACATTCCAGCGGCTTTGACCACGGTGTCCCCAGCGAAATCACGCCACGCAGCGCATACGAAGGTCGGCGCGATCTGCTCAAACTTTGGGCCACGGGCGCAGCAGGCGCGGCCATGGCCAGCTTTGCGGCGCGCGATGCCAGTGCCAACGTTGGCGGTGGTTTGGCCAAGCTGCCGGGCGGACGAAGCGCCGTCAGTGGCGCGAATGTGATGGAGAAAGTCACCGATTACAAAGACGCCTCCACCTACAACAACTTCTACGAATTCGGCACCGATAAATCGGATCCTGCAAAAAATGCCCACGCGCTGATTACCAAGCCTTGGACAGTGGAGATCAGTGGTTTGGTGAAAAAGCCTGGCAGGATGGGCATCGAAGATTTGCTCAAGCTCTCGCCCATGGAAGAGCGCATCTACCGCATGCGCTGCGTGGAAGGCTGGAGCATGGTGATCCCGTGGGTGGGCTATTCGCTCTCCGAGCTGATCAAGCGCGTCGAGCCGATGGGCAATGCCAAGTATGTGGAATTCATCACCTTGGCCGATAAAAAGCAAATGAATGGGCTCTCGGGCGGCTCGCTCGATTGGCCGTATGTGGAAGGCCTGCGCCTGGATGAAGCCATGCATCCGCTCACCATCTTGGCCTTTGGCATGTATGGCGAAGTGCTGCCCAATCAAAATGGCGCGCCGCTGCGCCTGATGTCGCCTTGGAAATACGGCTTCAAGGGCGGCAAATCCATCGTACAAATCCGCTTCACCGACAAAGAACCTCGCACCTCCTGGAACAAAGCTGGCCCACAGGAGTACGGCTTTTATAGCAACGTCAACCCCAATGTCGATCACCCGCGCTGGAGCCAAGCCAGCGAGCGCCGCATTGGCGATGAAGGCGGCATCTTCGCCAAGAAGCGCAAAACGCTGATGTTCAATGGCTATGAAGCGCAGGTCGGGCAGCTTTACACGGGGATGGATTTGAAAAAGTTTTTCTAAGGCATTTTTATGCTTTTTAGCCGCGCAGCCCTTTTAAAACCTGCGTCGAAAGCTATTCTTTTTATAGCATGTTTGCTGCCCTTTGCCTGGCTTGTCTACGGCATTTACAGCAACCAGCTCGGCGCCAACCCGACCGAATACATCACCCGCTTCACCGGTGACTGGACGCTGCGTTTCATCTGCATCGTGCTCGCCGTCACGCCCCTGCGCACACTCAGCAAAACCCCCCAGCTCGCCCGCTTTCGCCGCATGCTCGGCCTCTTCGTGTATTTCTATGTCACGCTGCACCTGCTGGCCTACAGCTGGTTTGACATGAGCTTCATCTTGGCCGATATCATCAAAGACATCCCCAAGCGCCCCTTCATCCTCGTTGGCTTCGGCGCGTTTTTGCTGCTGACCCCATTGGCCTTCACCTCCTTCAACCGCGCCATCAAAACCCTGGGCGCCAAGCGCTGGCAAAAGCTGCACAAACTGGTTTATGTCATTGCAGGCCTGGGCGTCTTGCATTTCTTCTGGATGCGGGAAGGCAAGAACGATTTTGCGGAGGTGTATGTTTACGCCGCTGTTCTTGCTTTGCTGCTTGGTTGGCGGGTTTGGCACTGGCATCGCACGACCCGCTCGCCTGCCACGTGACGTGCCCGAAAAAGCCGAGGCCTTTCTTCGTGAGGCGCTCTGTGCCGCAAGCGACGAGCTCCCACCATTTGTAGCGATGATTACATGGTTAGCCGCGCCCGACCGGCGAAAGGCTTCGTTTTTTCAGACCCATCACGCAGCGGGTCTGGTGGTTGGCACGTCGTTACTTTCTATGAATTCAATAGCACTCTGCGCAGACTTTATGCCGACTAGACGCCTAAAAGACGCAAAAAAGCCTTTCTTATACCTATTTGGCTAACCTACTCAGGCCTTCGCTACCAAAGCAGCCTCCTGCTCCCGGCTCATGTCGCGCTGATGTTTTGTCTCATAAACATCAATGAACTTTTTCACCCCATACGCATACACCTCCTCGGTGCGCAGGCTATAGTGCAGGTCACGGATGTGTTCCCGCAACTGATCCAGCAGCCCAGTTGACTTGACCGCACGCGCGCTGGTTTTTCTGGAGTTGTTATGACTGTTCATGCGCACAGTATTTCGCCAGCAAGCCATATTGCAAGCGGCTTGGCAGGCGTTTCTGCTTCCGATGTTAGGGCGACAAAAGCCGTGATGGGTGGACAGAAACCTGTCTCCCTATATTGAATTCGCCATCGATAAATCGTCAATCAACTGGATGCGAACACACAGGAAGTCAGAAACAAAGATGAATCGCGGTTTTATCGCTTACCTTTTCTTTTGGCTTCTTGCTTTGATAGTCATGGCATCAGATGACGTTGCGTCGTATCTCGGCCTCAGAAGTCCCGGGCGTTTGTTTCTGGCGATGTTCTTGCTGGGTATAGGTTTTGTTTTTAATCGCGTGGCCCTAGCGAAAGCAGTCGAGGTGGCGCGTCATCCGATCAGAGCAATCGCGGAGGTCTTTGGGAAAAAAGAACCTTGAGACGCATGGCGTCAAAACCAAATGCTATCCTCTTCCGATAGCGGCTAACATTGCACTACAGGCGACGGCCTTCGGCCGCGCCTGCAATGCAATGTTAATCCACCCAAGATAGCTTGCAGGACTCCGATTTTTTGAGAAATCGGCATCTACCCGTCACAAACTATGCGCAAGTCGCTACGACATTCATAGCATGTGGCGACGCGCCGATTACCCCAACCCGCCGCGTGATGGGTCTGAAAAAACGAAGCCTTTCGCTGGTCGGGCGCGGCTAACCATCTCATCATCGCTACAAATGGTGGGAGCTCGTCGCTTGCGGCACAGAGCGCCCAGCGAAGAAAGGCCTCGGCTTTTTCGGGCACGTCATGCGGCAGGCGAGCGGGTTGTGTGAAAGCGAAGCTAAAGCCAAGCTCACATTTGTGCAGCACGCTAGCAATCAACGTTTGATGCGGCAGGCCCTACTGCGCGGCCTTGGGTTGCAAAATGCTTGTGCCTATACCACT
The DNA here is from genome assembly GCA_031429925.1 of Variovorax sp. Lineage (GTDB taxonomy): Bacteria > Pseudomonadota > Gammaproteobacteria > Burkholderiales > Burkholderiaceae_C > JANMDU01. The sequence continues at coordinate 2,484 of JANPAK010000133.1, read as the reverse complement.
GGCGCATGCAGTGGTTGCGCTACCAAGCGAACGCCCAGCGCCTGACATACGCGATGGATGGTGTCGAATCTGGGTTGCGAATCTGAACGCAGTGCTTTGTAGAGGGCTTCTCGGGTAATGCCGGAAGCTTTGGCTATTTCGCTCATGCCGCGTGCGCGCGCCACATCGCCTAAGGCTGCGGCAAGCAAGGCAGAATCATTGGCCGCGAGAATATCTGTGAGGTAAGCAGCCATGGTTGCTTCGTCTGACAAGTAGGGCGCAGCATCGAATTCGGGCAGTTCGTCAATTTTGATCCGTGCAGCCATGATTTTTTCCTTCATTCATCCAACAATTTGGCCAACGCCTTGGCTCGTTTGATATCGGCCGTTTGGCTGCGTTTTGAGCCGCCAGCCAACAGAACGATCACTTCTTTACCGCGCTGTACAAAATACACGCGCCAGCCAGCACCCATATGAATGCGCAATTCAGAAACGCCTTCACCGGCTGGCGAAACATCGCCCATCAAGCCAAGAGAAAGCCGTTTGATCCGCGCCAGCACCACACCGCGCACAGCAGCGTCGGGCAAGGCCTCAAGCCAGCGGGTGAACTCGGGCAGTGGCTTGATGGAAAGCATGCTGAATTGTAATCGATTGGACACAAACTTTGTCAACTCAAGTTCATTGATGGTTGCCTATCAACCGCAATCGCAGACATTTAGCCTTCGCGGGGTTGACCCAAGTTCGCAGACAATCAGGGCATGGCTTCTCCTTCGCAACTCCTCCACACCGTCCCTGTCAGCCTTGAAGGCCGCTCTTATCCGATTCAGATTGGCTCGGGTCTGCTGCAAGACCCGGCCACTTATGCCAAGCTGCCCAAGGCCAGCAGCGCCTTGATTGTGACCAACAGCACGATTGCGCCAATGTATGCGCCGCAGCTCGCTGCCGCTTTGCAAACGCGCTACCCAAATGTGCAGACGCTTTCCCTGCCCGATGGCGAAGAGTTCAAGTCTTGGGAAACGCTCAATCAGATTTTTGACCAGTTGCTGGGCAGCGGTGCAGACCGCAAAACCACGCTGTTTGCTTTGGGCGGCGGCGTCGTGGGCGATATGACGGGGTTTGCGGCGGCTTGCTATATGCGCGGTGTGCCCTTCGTGCAGCTGCCGACCACGCTGTTGGCGCAGGTGGATTCGAGCGTGGGCGGCAAAACTGCCATCAACCACCCGCTTGGCAAAAACATGATTGGCGCGTTTTATCAGCCGGAGCTGGTCGTCTGTGATCTGGCTTTGCTCAAAACCTTGCCGCCGCGCGAAATGTCTGCAGGCTTGGCAGAAGTCATCAAGTACGGTCCGATTGCGGATATGACTTTCTTTGATTGGATTGAGGCGAATATCGACGGGCTGCGTGCGGGCGACGAGGTGTTGCTTGCGCATGCGGTCAAGCGCAGTTGCGAGATCAAGGCGGCTGTGGTGGGCGAGGATGAGAAGGAAGGCGGCATTCGCGCAATCCTGAATTTCGGCCACACGTTTGGCCACGCGATTGAAGCAGGCTTGGGCTATGGCGCTTGGCTGCATGGCGAGGGCGTGGGCTGCGGGATGGTGATGGCGGCGCATTTGTCGCAGAGACTGGGCACGGTCGATGAGGCTTTTGTGCAGCGGCTCACGCGCTTGATTGAGCGCGCTGGCTTGCCCACTCGCGCGCCGGCGTTGCCGCTGGAGGGCTCGGTGGACGTAGCCGCACGCTATTTGCAGCTCATGCGCGTGGACAAAAAGGCGGAGGCCGGTGAAATCCGCTTCATCACCATTGACCCACCCAGCCGCGCCACCCTGCGCACCGCGCCAGACGAGATGGTGCGCGAGGTGATCGCGACTTGCATGGCGCTTTAGTTGCTATGCATTAGATAGCATTTTGCGCAGGATATATAAGGGCTAGATGCCAGTTTTCCTTAAGAAATGCACGCTGTGAAGCCCTACGCCACCCAATCTGAGCGCATGCGCGGGCGCCGCTATGCCGAAAAGCCTTCGGGCGCTTCCAACGAGCATCGCTCGGATTTCCAGCGCGATCGGGATCGCATCGTTCACTCCACCGCGTTTCGCCGCTTGGTTTACAAAACGCAGGTGTTTCTGAACCACGAAGGCGATTTGTATCGCACGCGGATGACGCATTCGCTGGAAGTGGCGCAGCTCTCGCGCTCCATGGCGCGGGCGCTGGGCTTGGATGAAGACTTGGTGGAAGCCATGGCGCTCGCGCATGATCTGGGCCACACGCCCTTTGGCCATGCAGGCCAAGACGCGCTGAATGCTGCGCTGCGTGAGCTCGCGCCCGGCCATGGTGGCTTTGAGCACAATTTGCAGAGCCTGCGGGTAGTGGATTCTTTGGAGGAGCGATACCCTGATTTTGATGGCCTGAACCTCACGCTGGCCACCCGTGAAGGCATCTTGAAGCACTGTTCGGCGAAAGATGCCCTGCGATTGGAGGCGCTAGAGCCTGGCGGTGTGGCGCATCGCTT
>JANPAK010000132.1:0-5607 GCA_031429925.1 Variovorax sp. | reverse complement strand
GCTTTTGTAGGCCAAACCCATTCGCAGATTGTCTTCCACGGTGAGGCGCGCGAAGATTTCTCGGCCTTGGGGCACGAAACCGATACCTGCCCGAGCGCGCTCGTAAGAAGTGGCCTTCTCTATCGATTTACCATCGAACTCAATTTGTCCTGAGCGAATCGGCACCAAGCCCATGAGTGATTTGAGCAGCGTGGTCTTACCCACACCGTTGCGTCCGAGAAGCACCGTGACTTTGCCCAAGCGGGCCTCTAAATTGATGCCACGAAGGATGTGCGAGCCACCGTAGTATTGATGAATGTCTTTGACGAGAAGCATGCTTTACGACTTTCTTCCAAGCGACAGCGTGGAGCCGGCTTTGCTGGGCCACTGCTGTCGCCCCCTTGAGGGGGAGGCGGCCATAGGCCGCTTCGGGGGTGGGACATTACCTACCAAGGTACACCTCGATGACTTTTTCGTTGTTTTGAACTTGTGCCAGCGTGCCCTCAGCGAGCACCGAGCCTTCATGCAGCACTGTGACCTTCTCCGAGATTCGCTCAATGAAGCTCATGTCGTGCTCCACGACCACGAGGCTGTGATGCTTTTTCAGCGAAATAAACAGCTCCGCCGTGCGCACCGTTTCTTCATCCGTCATACCCGCCACCGGTTCGTCAAGCAGCAGCAGCTTCGGATCTTGCATGAGCAGCATGCCAATCTCCAGCCACTGTTTTTGGCCATGGCTTAAGTTGCCGGCCATGCGGCTCACGCTGTCGGCCAAGTGAATCGTTTGTAGTACATGCGCGAGGCGATCACTCTGCGCGGAATCAAGTTTGAAAAACACCGAGCTTTTCACAGATTTATCGGTCTTCAGCGCCAGTTCCAAGTTTTCAAACACCGTTAGTTGCTCAAATACGGTCGGCTTTTGGAACTTTCGACCAATGCCCATTTGCGCGATTTGCGATTCATTGAAGCGCAGCAGATCGATCGTGGATCCAAAGAAGACCGTGCCACTATTGGGGCGGGTCTTGCCCGTGATGATGTCCATCATGGTGGTCTTGCCGGCACCATTGGGGCCGATGATGCATCGTAACTCGCCAGGCGCGATATCTAGCGACAGGCCGTTAATCGCTTTGAAACCATCAAAGCTCACGCTCACATCTTCAAGATACAAAATACGGCCGTGTGTGGTGTCTACCTCTTGGGTCGCAATGCGCCCATAGCCCGCAGCGCGGCCACCGGATTCTGTCTTGCCCATGACGGGCTGTTCAATAGAGGCTTGTAGGCGTTTGGCGCCCTGCTCCATCAAATCGGGGGTCATGCTTTCTCCCCCTCTTTTTTGCGGGTCAGCTTGCGCACCAAACCCACAATACCTTGCGGCAGAAACAGAGTTACCGCAATGAAAATCGCACCCAAGAAATACAGCCAATACTCGGGGAAGGCCGCTGTGAACCAGCTCTTCGCGCCGTTCACCGCAAACGCGCCGACGATGGGCCCAATCAGCGTGGCGCGACCACCTACCGCGGCCCAGATCGCCATTTCAATCGAATTGGCGGGCGACATCTCGCCGGGATTGATAATGCCCACCTGCGGCACATAGAGTGCGCCCGCAATGCCACACATGATGGCCGAAATCACCCAAATCGTGAGCTTGTAGGCCACCGGGTTGTAGCCAGAGAACATCACGCGGCTTTCTGCATCACGAATCGCCTGCAACACGCGCCCAAACTTGCTTTGAACCAACCAGCGCGAGAACAGATAAAAGCCCAGCAAGGTGCAACCCGTGAGCACAAACAAGACCATCCGAGTCGATGGTTGGGCAATCGGAATGTCCAAAATGCGTTTGAAGTCGGTAAAGCCGTTGTTACCGCCAAAGCCCGTTTCATTGCGGAAAAACAGCAACATGGCGGCGAAGGTCAAAGCCTGCGTGATGATCGAAAAATACACGCCTTTGATACGGGAGCGGAAAGCGAAGAAGCCAAACACCAGGGCCAGCAAGCCGGGCGCGAGCACCACCATCGCCATCTGGAAACCAAACGAAGCACTCCCCAACCAATGCAACGGCAGCTCTTTCCAATCCAGAAAAACCATGAAGTCGGGCAATTCGCTTTTGTAATTGCCTTCCAAGCCAATTTGCCGCATCAGATACATGCCCATGGCATAGCCACCGAGTGCAAAGAACAGGCCATGGCCTAGGCTCAGAATGCCGGTGTAGCCCCAGATCAAGTCCATCGCCAAAGCGCAAATTGCGTAGCACATGATCTTGCCGATCAAGCTGATGGCGAAATCACTCAAATGAAACACACTGCCCTCAGGCACGATGAGATTGAGCACTGGCGCAAGTGCGCAGACCACGATCAGCGCAACAAGGAAAACGCCCCAGCCTTTGCGGCTCATGAGTGGCGCTGGTGCTGGCAAGTTGATGTGATCAATCATTGCTGTGATGCTTTCTTCCAAGCAGACACCGTGGATCTGGCTTTGCCAGCCCCTGGTGGCGCCCCCTTGAGGGGGAAGCGCCGAAGGCGCATCGGGGGTGGTTCATGCCTCTGCACTCCTTCCCTTCAAGGCAAATATGCCTTGAGGTCGCTTCTGGATAAAGATGATGATGAACACCAACACCGCAATCTTGGCCAGTACCGCGCCTGACCAGCCTTCCAAGAATTTATTGAGCACGCCTAAGCCGAGTGAGGCATAAACAGCGCCGGCCAGTTGCCCCACCCCGCCCAGCACGACCACCATGAACGAGTCAACGATGTAGCTTTGCCCAAGGTCGGGCCCCACGTTGCCGATTTGGCTGAGCGCACAACCCGCCAAACCCGCGATGCCCGAGCCCAGCGAGAAGGCATACGTGTCAATGCGCGCCGTGTTGACGCCCATGCATGCCGCGATCGGGCGGTTCTGCGTCACGCCGCGCACAAACAGCCCCAGACGCGTCTTGCTGATCACGAGGCTCACGCCCACGAGCACAAGAATGGCAAAGACGATGATCATTACGCGGTTGTAAGGCAGCGAGAGATTGGGTAATACCGCAAAGCTACCGCTCATCCAAGAAGGATTTTCCACGCCGACGTTTTGCGCGCCAAAAATCGTGCGCACAAGCTGCATCAAGATCAAGCTGATACCCCAAGTGGCCAGCAGGGTTTCGAGCGGTCGGCCATAAAGGAAGCGAATCACCGTGCGCTCCATCGCCGCACCCACCAAAGCGGACGCCATAAATGCCACAGGAATCGCCGCGATCAAATACGCATCAAACGCACCCGGCAAGTACTGGCGGAACAGGTTTTGCACGACGTAGGTGGCATAGGCACCAATCATGATCAGTTCGCCATGCGCCATGTTGATGACGCCCATCAGACCATAAGTGATCGCCAAGCCTAAGGCCGCCAACAGCAAGATCGATCCCAAGCTGATTCCCGTAAACATCACGCCTAGCGATTCACCCAATCCTAAGGAGGACTTGATTTTTGCAAGTGACGCTTCCAGCTGCGCTTTAACTTCTGCATCACTTTCCTGCTTGAGGCGATCGTTGAGCAAAAGCTGGGTGGCTGGGTCTTTACTGTCAGCAAGCGTTTTTGCAGCAACCAGGCGTTTGGCCTTGTCGCTACTGCCCAGCATGGCGGCGGCGCGCGCAAGACCTAGCTTGGCTTTGAGCTCGGGGTTGGCTTCGGCTGCAAGGGCTTTTTCGACTAAGGCGAGCTTGGATTCATCGGGGTCTTTAAGCAGAGCGGTGATCGCTTCGCCCCGCAGTTTGTCGTCTTTGGAAAACAACTTGAGCGATGCCAACGCGGTGCCGAGTTCACCGCGCATGCGGTTGTTGCTGATCACGTCTTCCGCGCCTTCCGGCATGGCCATGGCCGCACCAGAGACGGGATCCACTGCTTTGTCGTCTTTGACAATGAAGACCTTGCCGCCAGCGACCTTAACGGCATCGTCTGCCAGCGCTTGAATATAGGCTGCCGTCTTGTCATCGGCTTTGGCAAGGGCTTTGTTGAGCGCTTCGATTCGGCTCTCTGACTCACCGATGGCCATGCCCTGCGCTTCCTGAACTGTCAAGGCCTCGGCGGAAGGCATCCAAAGCAAGGCGCACCCCAAGGCCACCGCATAAACATACTTTTGAATCATGTGAGAACCTGTCATGTGAACACGCAACACGCTGGCTTTGCTGACCTGCAAGAGGGTCAGCGCATGCGCACACGAAAAGCCCCGAATTGGTGCCAAGCGACGCAGACCGCTTGGCACCTCATCAGATCAGAACATTAAGCCTTCTTGGCTGGCTCGTCTGGCTTCTTCTCGTTGCCAGGGATGTACGGGCTCCATGGCTTGGCCTTCACAGGGCCAGGCGTCTTCCACACCACGTTGAACTGACCATCGGCCTTGATTTCGCCGATGAACACGCTCTTGTGCAGGTGATGGTTTTTCTCGTCCATCTTGCTGGTAATACCGGACGGTGCCTTGAAGGTCTGGCCAGCCATCGCAGCGATCACTTTGTCCACGTCCACAGACTTGGCTTTCTCAACCGCTTGCTTCCACATGTTGATGCCGATGTAGGTGGCTTCCATCGGATCATTGGTGAGCGGCTTGTCCTTGTGGCCAGCGATGCCCTTGGCTTTGGCATAGGTGCTCCACTTTTTGATGAACTCGTCGTTGGCTGGGTTCTTGATGCTCTGGAAATAGTTCCAAGCAGCCAAGTGGCCGACCAGCGGCTTGGTGTCCACACCACGCAGCTCTTCTTCACCCACAGAGAAGGCAACCACAGGCACATCTTGAGCCTTCAAGCCAGCATTTCCCAACTCTTTGTAGAAAGGCACGTTGGAGTCACCGTTGATGGTAGAGACCACTGCCGTCTTACCGCCAGCGGCGAATTTCTTCACGTCAGCAACGATGGTTTGGTAGTCAGAGTGACCAAACGGTGTGTATTTTTCGTCGATATCTTTGTCAGCGACTCCTTTGCTCTTGAGATAAGAGCGCAGGATTTTGTTGGTGGTGCGTGGGTAGACATAGTCGGTACCGAGCAGCACCCAGCGCTTAGCTGCGCCGCCGTCTTTGCTCATCAGGTAGTCCACAGCGGGGATGGCTTGTTGGTTTGGCGCTGCGCCGGTGTAGAACACGTTCTTTGACAGCTCTTCACCTTCGTATTGCACAGGGTAGAAGAGCAGACCGTTCAGCTCTTCCACCACGGGGAGCACAGACTTGCGAGATACGGATGTCCAGCATCCAAAGATCACCGAAACCTTATCTTGGGTGAGTAGTTGCTTGGTTTTCTCAGCAAACAGAGGCCAGTTCGATGCGGGATCGACGATCACGGCCTCGAGCTTCTTGCCCATCACACCGCCCTTGGCGTTGATTTCTTCAATGGCCATGAGCACCGTGTCTTTGAGCACCGTCTCAGAAATGGCCATGGTGCCAGACAGGCTGTGCAAAATGCCCACCTTGATGGTGCTTCCGGCCTGAGCCAAGGCAGAGCCCGATGCGCCCGTCAGTGCCACGGCGGTAGCGGCGCTGAGGGATTTGATAGTTTCGCGACGATCCATTGATGTTTCTCCAGTTGTAAACGGTTAATCGAAATAACGCCTGTTTTCAAATGCAAAGCCCGTGCCAAGCTAAAAGGGCACAGACTAGCCAAAAACAACAAGC
>JANPAK010000131.1:0-3434 GCA_031429925.1 Variovorax sp. | reverse complement strand
GGCTACGATCAGGCCGAGCGTGTTCGGCATCTTTTCACCGCGCAGGGGTTTGTCAAGGCGACGACTCGTCAGGATTTGGGTGGCGTGGATCGTTGTACGGGCGCTCAGCTGAATCAGTGATGATGTCCGTGCTCACCATGCACATGGCCGTGCGCAACTTCTTCTTCACTCGCGGCCTTCACACTGATCACGGCGATATCAAAGCGCAGCGTCTTGCCGGCATGCGGGTGATTGCCGTCAAGCATCACCACCGGGCCTTTGATCTTCATCACGTTAAACACCGCCTCGCGGCCATCGGCTGTTTGGCCGCGCAACTGCCCGCCCACCTTCACACCCGGCGGGAATTCGCTTTTAGGAATCTCTTGCACCAAACTCTCGTCGCGCTCGCCAAAAGCTTGCACGGGTGTGAGTGTGAGGCTGGTTTTGTAGCCGGCTTCCTGGCCTTCTAGGGTCGCTTCAATGGCTTCAAAGGTGTTGCCATAGCCGCCATGCAGGTAGGCGGTGGGCGCTTTGCTCTGATCCAGCAAGCGACCAGAGGGCTCGGAGACGCTGTAGCGGATGGTGACAGCGGTGTTTTTTTCGATTTTCATGATGATCGCGTGGAAGAGTCAGTTTGAGCGTGAATTATCCCCGCAGCGCAGGCTCGCCCTCAATTTGGGATAATCAGCGCTGAATAATTTGTTTTGCAGTCAGAAAGAATCCCATGAGCGACACCCAAACCCGCATTGACCAACTCGTCAAAGGCAACGACATCGTGCTTTTCATGAAGGGCAGCGCCAGCTTCCCCATGTGCGGCTTCTCCGGCCGTGCCATCCAAATCTTGAAAGCCGTGGGTGTGGACACCAAAGGCATCACCACCATCAACGTTCTCGACGAACCAGAAATCCGCGCCGGCATCAAGGAATACAGCAATTGGCCCACCGTGCCTCAGCTTTACGTTAAAGGCGAATTCGTCGGCGGCTCCGACATCATGATGGAGATGTATGAGAGCGGAGAGCTGCAAAAGACGATTTCTGGGTAATCGTCGGCATACCCGCGTCAACCCGGAAAACAGGGGGTCAGCCGTCGGGTTGATCCCCTTTTTCCATTGGCATTATGCTTATTCAAGTTAGAGCCTTGCCATCGGAATCAAAAGCAAGCACACGGCTCGCATTCGGAAAAATACTGACTTTGCCGCCGGCTACAAGGTGGCCCAGCTCAGGCCCGACTTTTGCGATCAGAAGATCGTTGACCCCTTCAACGCCCAGGTGAATGATGGAGGAATCGCCCAAATGCTCCGCCAAAACCAATGTAGCTGGCATACCGTCGTCCGATTCTGATACGCGCAGATGCTCTGGGCGTAAACCCATTTTCGCTGCACTTGTGGCTGAGCGGGAGGTCAGCGCCGTCCACAACGATTGATGCGCCCCGCTGGAATTGCTGTTAGGTCGATCAATAAGGTTGATTTTCGGCGATCCTAAAAACGTCGCGACGAACGTGTTCGCAGGTTTGTTGTACATCTCTATGGGCGAACCAAGCTGCTCCACATGTCCGTTGTTAAATACCGCAATCCGATCTCCCATTGTCATCGCTTCAACCTGGTCATGCGTCACGTAAATCATTGTCGTGCCAAGTTCTTTATGAAGTCGAGAAAGCTCGATTCGCATATTGACCCGCAATGCCGCATCCAAGTTGGAAAGAGGCTCGTCAAATAGGAAGACCTTAGGTTTGCGTACAATCGCGCGCCCGATTGCAACGCGCTGTCGTTGCCCACCAGAGAGGTCTTTCGGGAAGCGCCCCAAGAGCTCCTTGATTCGCAAAATCTCAGCTGCGCGAGCGACTTGCTCATCTCGCGCGGCGCGTGCAATACCCGCCATCTTCAATGAGAACCCCATGTTCTCCGCGACAGTCATATGAGGGTAAAGCGCGTAGCTTTGAAAAACCATTGCAGCGCCTCGATCAGCCGGACGTAGGTCATTGGCTCTGACACCATCAATGGCAAGTTCGCCGCTCGTGATCTCTTCCAGGCCAGCAATCATGCGAAGCGTAGTGGATTTACCGCAACCCGACGGACCCACAAAAACCAGAAATTCACCATCGCGCACTTCTAGATCAATACCTTTTATGACATCGACCGATCCATAACTCTTACGAATTCCACGCAGTGATACTTGTCCCATTCTAGACTCCAGCTGTTATCAAATCTAATTTTCTAGTCGACTAATTTCTACTTCACTGCACCCGCTGTCAGCCCAGAAATCAATTGCCGGGATGAGACAACAAACAAAGCAATCAGAGGCAGCGTCGCAATGGCAGAACCCGCCATCAAAGCGCCCCACTCTGTGTCAACGGGGCTCTGCAAGCTTCTGAGTGCCAATGGCAAGGTATACATCTCCGGCGATCGCATCACGATCAAGGGACCAATGAAGTTGTTCCACGAGGCGATGAATGTAATCAAGCCTAAAGTGCCCAAAGCGGGTTTCAACAGAGGCAGCACGATGCGGGTATAGATTCCAAGTTCGCTGCAACCATCCATGCGGGCGGCTTCGATCAAGTCTTTGGGAATGGATGTGGTGACAAACTGCCGCATTAAAAAAATTCCGAAAGCACTTGCAGCACCCGGAATATACAGAGCGCGGGGTTGATCGATCCACCCAATGAGATCCATGATCATGAATGTGGGGATCATGTTCATGAACGAGGGCAACAGCATCGTTCCCATCACCAGCGCGAACAGTGAATTTTTCCAGCGGAATTCAAACAATGCGAATGCATATCCCGCCATGGAACAAAAGAGCAAGGTCAAAAATGTCGAGGCCAATGCGACGTAAAGACTCCAGCCCAAGTTCCTCCAGAACGGAATGCGCTCTTGGAGTATCTTCATGTTGTTGAGTAAATCATCGCCAAAGAACATCGGCGGCGGCAAACTGAAGATCTCTGTTCTTGAATGTGTTGCAAACACAAACATGAAATAGAAGGGCAACAGCATAATGATGGCACCGACGCCAACAATGGCGTAAGCAACCCAAGTAGAAGTTTGAGCGTTTTTCATGTTCTGCCTTTTCAGCCTTGACTCGTGCGGGGGCGAAACGCTCGATTTGTCAACCAAGTCAGAATAACCACCACCACAAACAGCAACCATGACATGGCGCTTGCTGCACCAAAGTCATTGAAATCAAATGCCATTCGATAAAGGTAAATCGCCGTCGTCATGCCGGCCTGATCAGAGCCACCTCTGCCTCCCGTCAAGATGAAGGGCTCTTCAAATAGCTGCAAGCCACCAATCACACTCAGAGTGACGCCGAAATAGATCATTGGGCGTAAGCTCGGCAAGGTGATGTAGAAAAACTGCTGAAACCGACCAGCTCCGTCCATGGTTGCGGCTTCATAAATGTCCCTCGGGATCGTTTGCAAAGCAGCCAAGTAGAGAACGACATTGAACCCCAAATAGCGCC
>JANPAK010000130.1:0-3332 GCA_031429925.1 Variovorax sp. | reverse complement strand
GATTAACGAGCCGCAGATACGCCTCGTGAACCAGAGCCGTCGGCTGAAGCGTATGGTCGCGGCGTTCGTGCGCCAAATAATTCGCGGCAAGCCGGCGCAATTCGTCATAAACAAGCGGCAAAAGCACGTCGAGAGCCTCGCGGTTTCCTTCACCGTGAGCCTTTAACAATTGCGTTATTTCTGCGGTTTCCGCCATTTTCCCCGACTTCAATACGCATATTTTACACGCCTTTACCGTCGAAGTCGAAATTTTTTCACCGATGTTTGATGGAGTTTGCCCGCATTCTCGGCGTTAGTTTTATAGAGAGAAAATTTTTTTCACTCGAAGCCGAAACGGGCGCGTTGATTGTTCTAAAAGGTAGAAATAATTATCGCCCGTTTCGGCGAATTTGGCAAGACGGAAAATTACCGCTGTGAAAGGAGAAAGTATGAAAAAGTTAAAAACAAATGAATTTTTCGGAAAGAAGTTTAATAATTCTTGTCGTTCAGCATTTTGCGATTCACAGCCGGAAAAGAGGTCAATGATTCAAACAATATTTTCCGCGATTCAATATTCATTCGTTTTTACGGTGGTTTTATTTATTCTGTCGTTTGGTGTCGAAAGCGTCCGTGCCGGAGCGACGCTGGAAGTCAATGACAGCACCGACAACAATAGCTGCGACGAATACCTGACGGTGCGCGAAGCCACCGAGTTGGGAGCGTCTTTATTTAGCGCGATTTATCCTTTCGGTAATTTAAACAGACCGCTTACCGAAGCCGAAAGAAATCAAATCAGCGGAGTTTCCTGGGTAACTGTCATACCCAGTTGCGGCACTCAATCTTACGGCTACGCGCCCAATCTGGCGGATATGAACATCGGCTACTACTTCTCCGACAACATCGTTTTCACAAACGCCATTTCGACCATTTCCGTTGCGCCGCAAAACGGTTTTCCGGGTTCTTTGCGAATAGGCTTGAACGACCACATCAACGGTCTCAAGCCTAATCTGAGCAAAGTCGTTTTGGATGGCAGTTCAGCCGGATTCGGAGTTCACGGTTTGAATTCCGAGGTGTTCAGCGGCAGCAACATCCGCAATCTCGAAATTCGGAATTTTAATGGCGACGGCATTCGCGGACTATTTTATAATGCGGTTTTTGAAGGGCTAATTATTCATCACAACGGAAGGGACGGTATCGCCCTGGAAAATGCAGACAATCCGGGAGGCGGCAATCCGCGCGGCAACCGCATCGGCGATGTCAATGACAGCGCGACACGCAATTTTATTTACAGCAACGGCAGAGACGGCATTGCCATGCTTTGCCGGAATGTCGGCTCGTCCGCTGATCTCGGCAATGTCGTCGAAAATACATACATCGGCTATCGTAACAGCGATGCGAATACGGACGACAGCAACGGCAGAAACGGTATCTTTGTTGACCAATGTTGGGGCAATCGCATCGGCGGCGAAAACACCAACACGCGCAATTTTATCGGCGGCAACGGCAATGACGGACTCAATATGCGCGGAAGTTTTAATCGCGGAAACCGCATTATCAACAACATTATCGGCAGACAAGGCGCGGCGGGCGGACAATTTAACGGTGTCGGCAACGCGCAAAGCGGCGTGGCTCTGGTCGAAGGCGCGGGCGGCGCAAATGATAAATTCGGCGACGACCGCAACACTATCGGCGAACCCGGCAGCGGAAACATCATCAGCGGCAATCGCGCCGGAGTCTATGTTTCGAGCGAAGAAACATCCGGCAACGTCATTCAAAGCAATTATATCGGCACGAATTTCGGCGGGGCGGACAACATCGGCAATGAAACCGACGGGGTTTTTATCGGTTACGGCGCGAAGGACACGCTCGTCGGCGGCGACACTTCGGCGGAAGCCAATGTCATCGCTTTCAACAACTACGGCGTGTATCATCAAGGCGGCATCCGCAATCTTTTTCGGCGTAACGAGATACGCGCAAACACGCAGCGCGGCATTGACCTTGCGCCAACCGGCACAAATCCGAACGATTTGAATGACCCGGACACGGGAGCGAATAATCTGATAAATTATCCGGTGCTGAACAGCATCACGGGCAGTAGCACGACAACCTCCATCACCGGAAAAATCAATAGCCTCCCGAACACTCAAGTTACCGTTGATTTTTATGGAAACACGAGTTGTCATACTTCCGGCAACGGCGAAGCCCGCCGCTTTTTGGGCAAAGCGACGGTCAGCATCGGCTCAAACGGCATCGGCACAATTAATAGTAATCTGGCGACTAATATCTCTAACGCGGGGCAATTCGTTACGGCAACGGCGACATCCGCCGGCGAAGGCACTTCGGAATTATCGCGCTGCACCGCGCTTAATTGCACGCGCACGCTTTCGGCGACGGGTATGACAATTTCGCCCGCAGGCGGTCCCGGCTCTTTTAATATTACATCCTCGAACGCGAGTTTTTGCCCTTATTTTGCGATTTCTAATAATTCATGGATTACCGTTACAAACGGCTCAGGCAACGGAAACGGGACGGTCAGTTTTACGGTAGCGACAAACGAAACCGGCTCGCAGCGGACAGGAACTATTACCGTCGGCGACCAGACTTTTACAATCACTCAACAGACAGTCGGCACGATTTGCACTTATAGTTTTAATCCGACAAGCGCGAATAATATAGCGGCGGGCGGCGCAAACGGCAACTTTGCGGTCAATACTCAAGCCGGTTGTCAATGGAATGCGACAAGTCAGGCATCGTGGATTACAACTTCGAGCAGCGGCACGGGCAGTGGCACGGTCAATTTTACCGTCGCCGCCAATTCGGGCGCGGCACGAACGGGAACGATTACTGTCAACAATCAGACTTTCACCGTCAATCAGCTTTCGGGTTGCGGCTTTACGGTCACGCCGCTGACGTGGTCGGTTAATAGTCCGGGCGGCACAGACTACGTTGATATTACGGCTACGGGATCAAACTGCGCTTGGACGATGACGAGCAATGCGAACTGGATAACCGCCAACACTTCGGGAACGGGCAGCGCGAGAGCCGTATTTTCAATTGCGGCAAACATCGGTCCGACGCGAACCGGAACAATCACGGTTGCCGGGCAAACCGTAACCGTTAATCAAGCGTCCGGCTGTCAATTTACAATCAATCCGACCAGCGCAACTTTCGCTGCCAACGGCGGAAACGGCTCTTTCAGCGTGACGACGACGGCGGGTTGCGCGTGGTCGGCGACTCCCGGCGCAAGTTGGATAACCACGACCAGCAGCGGAAACGGAAACGGGACGGTTAATTTCACCGTCGCGGCAAATACCGGCGCAACGCGAAGCGGCACAATTACGGTTGGCACGAAA
>JANPAK010000129.1:0-1745 GCA_031429925.1 Variovorax sp. | reverse complement strand
ATTGCCGACATGCTGCTCAAGGGCGAAAAGCTGCCGGTCGATTTCACCAACACGTGATTTACTACGTTGGCCCGGTCGATCCGGTCAAGGGCGAAGCGGTCGGCCCCGCCGGCCCGACGACTGCCACCCGGATGGACGGCTTTACCGAAATGATGCTCTCGCAAACCGGCCTCATCAGCATGATCGGCAAAGCGGAGCGCGGGCCGGTGGCGATTGAGGCCATCAAAAAGCACAAGAGCGCTTACCTCATGGCCGTGGGCGGCGCGGCGTATCTCGTCTCTAAAGCGATCAAAACCGCCAAAGTGGTTGGCTTTGCCGATTTGGGGATGGAAGCGATCTATGAATTTGATGTGGTCGACATGCCAGTCACCGTGGCGGTTGATTCAGGTGGCACCAGCGCTCACATCACCGGCCCTGCTGAATGGCAGAAGAAGATTGCGACAGGCGAGTTCAAGGGCATCAAGGTTGCAAGTCACTGAACCAAACGCTGCGCCGATCGGAGTTTTTGATTCTGGCATCGGCGGCCTCAGCATTTTGAAAGCTTTGCGGCTGGCTTTGCCGCGTGAGCATTTCGTGTATTTTGCGGATTCAAAGTACAACCCTTACGGTACGAAAGCCCCAGCGTTTGTGGTGGAGCGCTCGCTGGCGGTTGCGCACAAACTTGTGGCCGAGCATCAGATCAAGGCGCTGGTGGTCGCTTGCAATACGGCGACTGCCGCAGCCATCGGCCAATTGCGCCAGTCTTTCACTGATTTGCCGATTGTGGGTGTGGAGCCAGCGCTCAAGCCTGCAGCGCAGATCACGCGCACGGGGCGTGTGGCGGTCTTGGCCACCCGCGGCACCTTGGAGAGTGAAAAGTTTGCGCTCCTGCGCGCTTCTTTGCCGCAGGTTCAGTTTATTTGCACACCGTGTGACGGCTTGGCCGAGCGCATCGAGCGCTTGACCGACCGCGCATTGGATTCGCCAGACGCTACAGATTTAATAGCAATGTGCGCATATTTTATGCGGTCAAGTGGCCCGTTTGGCTTAAAAAATCAGGAATCTGACACGCTCGTATTGGGTTGCACGCATTACCCCCTGATTCGAGACGTGTTTCGCGCGGAGCTTGGCTCTGAGGTGACGATCGTGGACAACGCCGCGCCCGTGGCGCAACGCACGGCGCAACTTATCGACGGCATGCAGGCTCCAAATGCGCAGACCGGTGGTGTGACTTGGTTGAGCAGCTCAGATGCCGCTCAATTGGTGCGCGCTGCACAGGTTTGGGGACTGGAGCCTAAGTGATTCAAGGCACTCGGGAAAACCCTTCTTTCAAAGCGAAGGGTATATCAGCTTGTCGTCTGAGCGTGTGGCTACAACAGGTAACATCGTTAAGTTCAAAATACGACAATTGAGAGACGGCGTTCATGGCATCTAAGCAAGCTTCGAAGGCGATTTATTCTGCAGTGGCCGTGGTGGGCATTGCAACCGCAGCGGGCGCAGCCTACTGGTATCAAAACCAGCCCACAGGCCCGAAAGAAATCACAGCACAAGGCAGCGCGAGTGCGCCTGCCGGCGCGGCGTCGGGTCCGGGCGGTGCGCCGCGCGGGCCGGGTATGCCGGGCGTGGAAGTGGCTAAGGTCGAGGTCTCGCGTTTGCAAGACGATGCGCAAGCCGTTGGTTCCTTGCGATCCAAGCAAAACGTCATGCTTCGGCCAGAGGTGAGTGGTCGAGTGCAGACTTTGGGCTTCATCGACGGCGGGCGAGTG
>JANPAK010000128.1:0-12194 GCA_031429925.1 Variovorax sp. | reverse complement strand
CGTGTTGCCAGTCAGTACCAGGCCCAGCAATGCGGGCAGAGTGGGGTGGCTCACGTAATCGAGAAATTGTGTGTCTCCGCTTGGATGAGACGCATTGAATTTGTCTTTGTCACGCAGACCAATGACCACTTCGTTGACCAGCGGGTTGCCCAAGCGCGAGACCTGCACCCAAGCGCCGCCTGCTTTCTCAGAGGTTTGCAGACCAGAAGCTGGAGCTGCAGAGAGCAAGCGGCCTTGACGCATGCTGGCCGTCGTCCAACCGCCAATCACAGGGTCACCCGTGGCATTACCAGCAGTCAGGCAATCTTTGTGGATTTCAATGGCCATTGTGGTGATGTTTTTGTCTTGAATGCTGTTGGCAGCAAATGCATTGATTAGATTGGGATCAGTGATCTGCCCGGCAGTTGCATTGACCAAATCAAAGATCGCGCCGAGGTTCACTGCAAAGCCTTCTTGGCGCTGGCCCACAAACACTTTGCCAGCCGCCTTGCCCGATGGGCAGCCCGGGAAGTTCACGGTATGCACATGCTGGTTGGCATAGGTCTCATAAGCAGCAGCATTGCCAAAGGTTTTTACACCGATGTAATCCACGGGCTTGTCAAAGGCGTTGCTTCCGCCGGCAGATTTAGCCACAGCAGCCACTGTGCCTTTGCGGCGATCGCCGCGCACCATGTTGACCGTGAAGGTTTCGCGAACGTTGGAATTGGCATCGTTCACGTTGGCAATGCCGTTGGCTTGCGTGAGAGGAATCGCCACCATCTTTCCACCAATGGGCAGTTCAACGCCCTTGCCGGAATTGGCTAGCGTGTTGTTGAAACGGAATTGGAAGGTGATGTCTTCCTTGGCATCGCCGTTGTTGTCGACATGAATTTCATAGAGGGCGTTGGGATCCATCTTGAAGTAATTGGGGCCGCCGTAGGCATCTTGCAGAGGCACATAGTTGGAAATCAAGGTCACGTAATCTGTGCGGCTTGTCTCGTAGCTGCGAAACATGTAAAAGTCCGTGTTGTCCGCTTTTGGCACGGTGGTAATGAAAGGCGCTTCGCGGTGGCTGGAAGCAAAGCTGGGGCTGATCATCGCAGCGCCCGCACACACAGCCGCGAGGGCGGCAGTATGCAAAGTGGTCTTCAAAAATTTCATCAAATGCTCCTAAAAGTGTGGGTTGTGAGGTGTCCCGCATGTAATACGCGAGCGGTGGCACATTGGATTCAAGAATTTGCATAAATCTGTGGTTGGCTCATTTACAGTTGGTGTATGACAGAGTTGATTCGCCGCATTGCACACTTGGATATGGATGCGTTCTATGCTTCTGTTGAGTTGCAGCGCTATCCGCAGCTCAAGAAAGAACCGGTGGTGGTCGGAGGTGGTGGGTTGATTCGCGAGCAACTGCGGCGTGCGCAGGGCGAATTGCCGACCCATGAAATTCCAGTCGATGCCTTTCCGCGCTTGAAAGACTACGTGGGGCGAGGCGTGCTGACCACCGCCAATTACGTGGCGCGGGGCTTCGGCGTGGGTTCCGCCATGGGCACCATGAAAGCGGCCAAGCTCTGCCCGCAAGCTGTTTTGCTGCCGGTCGATTTTGAGGAGTACCGGCGTTACTCCAAGCGCTTTAAAGAGATCATCCTAGAGATTGCTCCGCTCATGGAAAACCGCGGTGTGGATGAGGTGTACATCGACTTCACCGAAGTGCCTGGCGGCCAGCGCGAGGGTGGACGGGTGCTGGCGCGGTTGATTCAGAAGAGCATTTTCGATGCCACAGGACTCAGCTGCTCGATCGGTGTCGCGCCGAACAAGCTACTCGCCAAGATGGCCAGCGAATTCAATAAGCCCAATGGCATTTCGATCGTCTACGAGGCGGATCTACAAGAAAAGATTTGGCCACTGGCGGCGCGCAAAATCAATGGCATTGGTCCCAAGGCGGAGGAGAAGCTCAAGGCCTTAGGTATTGAAACCATTGGTCAACTCGCGGCGCAAGATAAAACCATCTTGGTGGAGCGCTTGGGCAAAAGCTATGGTGCTTGGATGCATGAGGCCGCGTGGGGACGGGATGATCGCCCGGTGGAAACGCAGAGCGAGCCCGTCAGCATGAGCCGCGAAACCACCTTTGAGCGGGATCTGCATGCATTGCACGACAAATTGGAGCTCAGTGCCATCTTCACCGACCTATGTGCCCGCTTGGCAGAAGACTTGCGACGTAAAGGCTACTTGGGCCGCACCATCGGCATTAAGTTGCGTTGGGGCAATTTCAAGATTGTCACCCGAGACATCACCGTGGCTACCGCCACGGATGATGCGCAGATTATTCGGCGCACGGCTGGGTTAGCACTGAAGAGGGTCGATCTGAGTCAGCGGTTTCGCTTGCTGGGAGTTCGCGCTGGCAAGCTAGAGGGGGCGGCGTTGAGGCAAGAACGCGATACCGATACCGTGGAAAAAGCGCGAAGTGCTATTCAATCGATAGCGACATCAGCTTCGCCAGAGCTGTTCTAAAAACAGTGCGAGTGAACACAAGGCAGGCCTAGTGCTTGCCAGCCTTGATTGCGCTGATGGACGGAATTTCTAGCTTCCTAACCACTGGAACGTTGTCAACCAGCGGCTCCAGTTTGACGACCACGATGGACAGGTTGTCGCCCGTTCCGCGGGCGCGGCCACGCGCTTTATCGATCAGGAATTCAGTAGATTCACGCGGCGTGAGGGCTGAAAGCACGGATCCTAGCTCGCTTGGGCTGAAGTAGTGCCAAACGCCATCTGAGCAGCACATCAGTACATCGCCAGGCCGAAGACTGGGGATATAGTGGAAATCCATCGCTGGGTCATCTTCTGTGCCCAAGCAACCCATCAGGATGTTGGACTGGGGATGCACATTGGCTTCTTCCTCGGTGAGTTCGCCTTTATCCACGAGCGTTTGAACATAGGAATGATCCATGGTGCGCTTCATCAGCTTGCTACCGTGGTAATGATAAATGCGCGAATCGCCAGCATGAACCCAGTGGCATTCGCCGTTCGGATTGATCAGGAACGCAGCAATCGTGCTGTGCGGCTCTTGCTCGGACGAGATCGCGGTGAGTTTAATCACCAAATGGGCTTCCTCAACCAATTGCTTGAGCAAAGAGGGGGGGTCATCGCGCTCCGGAGAGTAGCGTTCAAACAATTGGTGCGAGGTCAGCATGACTTGATCGGAGGCCTTACGACCGCCGCTTCGACCACCCATGCCATCGGCAACCACTCCCAGCATGCACCCGTTGACGCGCGGATGATGGATCAGCGCGATTTGGTCCTGCTGATAGTCGCGGTCTCCTTTATGGATTCCCGTGGAAGCTGTAATTCTGTAGCCATTAGACATGTGGCGCTATTATCGTGGGAATCGAGGCCTTGCCTGTACACACGTTTTTGACTGCACTGTGATTTATTTTGGATTCCAACCTTCATTCGCCTGAACGCCATCTGATCGAGCTTCGGATGGAGCACTCTGATCTGGACGCGATGATTGACCGTTTGGCTGAGCAAAGCCCAATGGACGAGTTGATGCTTCGACGGCTCAAGAAGCGGCGCTTGGCGCTACGCGACCAGATCGCCCGCTTGGAGATTGACATCGGCGGCAAAGAGCCCGCATGAGTAGCTTGGCCTCACATTCCAGCCTAGCGCAGGCTGTCGCCGCAGCGTTTGACCAAGATTCCCTGCTCGGGCAGGCGACTGAAGCGTTTGCCCAGCGTGCGGGCCAGCGCGAGATGGCTGAGGCTGTGGCGCACACGATTGAGCAGGGGGGCTGCCTCGTGGTGGAAGCCGGGACAGGCGTGGGCAAGACCTTTGCTTATCTTGTGCCCGCGCTGCTCTCCGGTGAGAGGGTGATGGTATCCACGGCGACCAAAGCCCTGCAGGATCAGCTTTTTTCGCGTGATTTGCCTCGCTTGCTCAAAGCGCTTGGCCTGCCCGCGCGCACGGCTTTGCTTAAAGGTCGCGGCAGCTATCTGTGCATTCACCGCATGAAGCTCGCGCGGCAGGAGCATGTGGAGCGCAGTGCCTTGCTGGCGCTTGCAAAAATAGAAAAATGGGCGGTGACGACAAGTAGCGGCGATCTGGCCGAGTTGCCGGGGCTGGATGAGCGCTCCAGCGTTTTCCCTTTGGTCACATCGTCAAGAGAAAACTGCTTGGGCTCTACCTGCCCACAATACAAAAATTGCCATGTGATGCTCGCTCGCAAACAGGCGATGGCGGCAGATGTGGTGGTGGTCAATCACCATTTGTTTTTTGCAGATTTGGCGGTGCGCGAATCGGGCATGGCCGAGTTGCTGCCCACGGTGCGCATTGCGATCTTTGACGAAGCGCATCAACTGAATGAAACGGGCGTGCAATTTCTGGGTGCGGCCTTGGGCACATCGCAAATGCTCGATTTCACCCGCGATCTGCTGGGCACAGGTTTGCAGCTTGCGCGCGGACTGGCCGATTGGCAGGAGCTGACACGAGATTGCGAGATGGCCGCGCGAGATTTACGCCTTGTGGTGGGTCAGAAGACCCAATACAGCAAAGACATGCGTCTGCGCTGGACAGGCAGCGCCCCCGAAGGGCTGCATGAACAGGAGTGGGCTGAAGGACTCTCTCGTGTGGAGGAGGCTTTGCAAATGGCGATGGCGGCGCTGGATATGGTGAGCGAAATTGCGCCCGATTTTGTGCGCTTGCATGACCGCGCCCGAGAGATGGCGCATCGCGCCAAGCGTTTCTTGCAAAAGCCCGAAGCGGGCCAAGTGCGCTGGCTGGATGTGGGCGCGCAAATGACCCTGATGGAAGCGCCTCTGGACATTGCGCACACGATCCGCACCAAACTGCTCAAGCTTGATGTGGGGCAGGCCTTGGGGGATTTGCCGTCGGCTCTTGAATCCCGTGTGGAGCGTGATGATGAGTGGCAGGAGTGGATGCCAGAGGAGGATGACGAAGAAGCGCTGATGCGCGGTGCGCCTTCTGGCAGCCAAGCGCCGGTCGAGCCCTCCCGCCGCGCTTGGATATTTACGTCTGCCACGCTGGGCGACGATGCCAAGCTCAGTTGGTTCACTGAGCCTTGCGGCCTGCTCGATGCGCGTATCTTGGTCGCGCAAAGTCCGTTTGACTACCCCAAGCAAGCCAGCGTCTATGTGCCGCGTCATTTGCCTAAGCCGAATGATCCAGCCCATAGCGAAGAGGTGGCCAAGGTCGCGCTTGAGGGTGCTCAAAGGCTTCAAGGGCGGACGATGGTGCTCACCACCACGCTGCGCGCTTTGAAAGCAATTGGCGAGAGTTTGAAAGCGCAACTCGATGGCCAGTTGGATGTGCTCATCCAAGGCCAACTCTCCAAGCGCGAACTGGTTGAGCGATTTCGCATTGGCAGCACCCAAGGCGGCAAGGGCTGCGTCCTTGTGGCTTCCGCGTCGTTTTGGGAAGGTATTGATATTCCAGGGGAAGCTTTGCAGCTCGTCATTATCGACAAACTGCCTTTCCCCCCACCCGGTGATCCCTTGGTCGAAGCCCGCTGCCAGCGCCTAGAGAGCCAAGGCCGCAGCGCGTTTGCAGACTATTCCGTGCCTGAAGCGGCTGTGGCGCTTAAGCAGGGTGCTGGGCGATTGATTCGTCGGGAAAGTGATCGCGGCATCTTAGTGATTGGTGATACGCGCTTGGTGCAAATGAGCTACGGCCGTCGACTGCTTGCCGCTTTGCCGCCCATGCGTCGCTTGGCCAGCGCCGAAGAGTTTTCACACGCGTTGGACGAACTGGTCGGAAGCTGAATGTGCTGACCCGATGCGTGTTTTCACGATGCCAGCGCATATACTTGTGAAATGAACCAAGCGGTACATTCCAAGCCCACGGCACCACCCGGGACGAGCAAGGCTGATGCGAACGGCCCGGCGAAGGTCGTCGGTAGGCAGAAAACGCCGTCACCTGCAACTGGGCGGACGAACGATCCAGCGCGCACGATGGCGGAGATTTTGGCGGTGGCCACGGAGGAGTTTGCGCAGAAAGGCCTAGCCGGTGCGCGCATCGACGAAATTGCCGAGCGTACTCGCACCAGCAAGCGCATGATTTACTACTATTTTCAGAGCAAGGAAGGCTTGTACGTGGCCGTTCTCGAAGAGGCTTACCGCCGCGTTCGTGCGATTGAATCTGAGTTGCACTTAGGGGATTTGGCGCCCGAAGCTGCGTTACGCCGCTTGGTGGAATTCACGTTTGATCATCATGCTGACAACGAAGACTACATTCGTTTGGTGATCGGTGAAAACATGAACCGAGCCGAGTATTTAGCGCAAAGTAAGAGCATCCAAGGCTTGAACGTGCCTGCGCTCCAAGCGATTACACATTTGTACGAGCGTGGTAAGGCTGAGGGCATATTCCGACCCGGCCTGACGGCCTTGGATATTCACGCGACGATCTCTGCGCTCAGCTTCTTCAATGTTTCTAACCGCTTCACGTTTGGCACGATCTTTAAGTTTGACCCGCGCGCCAAAGCTGTGGCGCAGCGCCGACGTGAGCAAGTGGTGGAGACGGTCTTGCGTTTTGTGCGCCAATGAAACTGCCATAGATGCTATACAAAACATAGCATGTAGCGCAATGCAGCGTTGACTGCAGCTCAAAAAGGCATCAATTCTCGGTCCGCAGCGAGCGGCTGAGCAAAATCACTGGCAGCAAGCCCACCAAAACCAAGGCGAGCGAGGGCAGGGCGGCTTCGTGCAAGCGTTCGTCTTTCGCAAGCTGGTAGGCCATGACTGCGAGGGTGTCATGATTGAAGGGGCGCAGCACGAGCGTTGCCGGCAGCTCTTTCATAACATCGACAAACACCAACAGCGCAGCGACTGCACAACTGCGGCGCATCAGTGGTAGGTGCACCCGAGTGAGCAATCCGACCCCTGACACACCAAGCATGCGGGCTGAATCATCGAGGTTCGGCGAGATTCGCGAATAGCCGCTTTGCATGCTCTGCAAAGCAACTGCAGTGAACCGCACCAAGTAAGCCCAAATGATACCCAGCACCGTGGTTGTGACCCAGGCTGCGATGCTCCAATCCGGGCGCCAAGCTTGCAAGGCCCCCAAAGGAATGAGTAAGCCCACCACAATCACAGCGCCGGGAATGGCGTAACCCAAGCCAACGGTATGGGTGATGGCAAGTGTGAGGCGGCTCGGGTGACGGCGTTGTGCGAACGCGAGCATCAACGCCAGCGCGGTAGCCAGCACGGCGGTCAGGCCTGCAAGCTTAAAGCTGTTGAGCGACCATTGCAGGAATTCCTCCCAGCGAATGGGGGTTGCGGCGTCGGCCCCCGAGCCCATCAGCAAGGGGCGCATCATCATGAGCACCGGCAAAACAAAGCCGAACGCGATGGGCAGGCCGCAAAGCAGCTGCAGCTTGAGTTCATTCGCGCCGTCGAGCTGCACGGGTCGTGCGTCATTGCTGCTTTGACGCTGATTTTTACCGGCCGAAAACCGCATGCGTTCTTGTGCATGACGCTCGAGTTTGAGCAGTATCGCAATCACGATGAGTAGAACGACGGCCAGCTGAGCTGCTGCGATGCGGTTGTCCATGGAAAGCCATGCTTTGTAGATGCCAGCGGTGAAGGTCTGTATTCCGAAGTAGCTGGCGACGCCATAGTCGGCGAGGGTCTCCATCAGCGCCAAAGCCACTCCTGCGGCCACCGCAGGTCGGGCTAAAGGCAGGGCGACAAGGCGAATTCTGGCGCGCAGAGGCGCGCCGAGTAATCGCGCAGCCTCCATGAGTTGGGCTGCTCGTTCGGCCAAGGCGGCGCGCGCGAGCAGATAAACATAGGGGTAGAGCGTGACGATAAATAGAACGGCTGCGCCCCAAGTGCTGCGGATGTCCGGTAGCACGCGCCCTTGCAGCCCAAAGCTGTCGCGCAGCCAGGTTTGCGCGGGTCCGGAGAATTGCAGGAAGTCGGTGTAGGCGTAGGCGGAGACATACGCTGGCATGGCTAAGGGCAGCAACAGTGCCCATTCAAAAAATCGTCGTCCGCGAAATTCAAAAAGCGTCACCGCGCACGCGGTTCCCATGCCAATGAGGGCGGTTCCTATCGCCACGACTGCGCAGAGTGCTATTGACGTGATAGCGTATCGCGGAAGAACGGTGTCTAGCATCTGCGCCAAGATGCTGCTGCTTTCGCTGTTCCACTGCAGCAAGCTTGCGAGGATGGCCAGCACCGGCAGCGCCACCACGAGAGCAATCAGCAGGAGGGGAATTTTGGCTAGACGATCCACAAAGCGCGCGGCGGGTTTTAAGGCAATACACAACAAGACGTGAATGAGAATTGTACGCATTTACAATACGTCCATGTATCTTTCACTCAGTCACCTCAGTGTTCGCTATCCCGGTTTGGCGGCGCCTGCCGTGGATGATGTGAGCTTTGGATTGAAAGCTGGGGAGATCGGTGTCCTGATTGGGCCGTCCGGCTGTGGCAAAACCACTTTGCTGCGGGCCGTCGCGGGGTTAGAGCCCATCAGCGACGGCGGCATCGCTCTGGCGGGCGAAGAGGTCAGCCGCGTCGGCTACAGCAAACCCCCTGAGCAGCGGCGGATCGGCATGGTATTTCAAGATTACGCCTTGTTTCCGCACATGGACATTGAGCGAAACGTCGCTTTTGGCGTCATGCATATGCCAATTGGGCAGCGCAGCGAGCGGGTGCATGAGGTCTTGGCTCTGGTGGGTCTTGAAAATGCCGGCAAGCGCATGCCGCATGAGCTTTCTGGCGGTCAGCAGCAGCGGGTAGCTTTGGCGCGAGCCTTGGCGCCCAAGCCTCAGTTGCTGCTGTTGGATGAACCGTTTTCTAATCTTGACGTTGACTTGCGCGAGCGATTGGCCCATGAAGTGCGCGGCATTTTGAAGGCCGCTGGCGCCACCGCTTTGATGGTGACGCACGATCAATTGGAAGCGTTCGCCACTGGCGACGTGATCGGCGTCATGCATGAAGGTAAACTTCATCAATGGGCAGATGCGTACACGCTTTATCATCGCCCGGCCACGCGCTTTGTCGCCGGCTTTATCGGGCATGGTGTATTTGCGAAAGCCACCGTGATCGAGCATGAGGAGGGCGGCATCATGCGCAAATGCCTTTACACCCCACTTGGTGAACTTTGCGACATTCTTCCGCAAGAGCTCAGTCGCTACGAGCAAGGCGACATTGAAGTCCTGCTGCGAGCGGATGACGTCGTTCATGACGATGATTCGACCGTTCAAGCGAAGATCATCCGTAAGTCGTTTCGCGGCAACGAGTTCTTGTACACGTTGGAGTTAAAAACGGGCGAACACGTGATGGCGCACGTT
Organism: Variovorax sp.; assembly: GCA_031429925.1. Classification (GTDB taxonomy): domain Bacteria; phylum Pseudomonadota; class Gammaproteobacteria; order Burkholderiales; family Burkholderiaceae_C; genus JANMDU01. Next base: position 2,908 of record JANPAK010000128.1, on the reverse strand, counting down.
CCAAGCCATCACGATCACAAATTAGGCGAGTGGATCGGTATCCGTGCCGAAGTGGATCACGTGGTGACGTTTTAGAACGATCTGAGCGAGTTAACTCCGCTGCTTGCCCATCTTCATTCGACGTTTCGACGTCTGAACCTTATGGTTGTTGCGCAGGATGCTATGGAATCTATAGTGACTGGCTGGCCCAGCGGAGGGTCTTCGATTGCAGCTTTGGGAACTTACTTAGACATCGCCCCTCAAGTCAGGGAACAGTCACCGGATATTTTATGCAATCACTCGACGATCGACCTTCTCACATCGCACCCTCTTCGTTGGTATCAGCGGTAACACGCCGCAGTTTGATGGGTCTGACATCGGCTTTGCTTGCATTGGGGCTTTTAGGGGCATGTGCTGGCGGCGCCGCGCCGGCAAACGTAGAGGCGCGAGCGAGCAATCGCCAAGCGGCGTTGGCCGCTGCAGTTGGCATGCCCGAGCCCAGCAGCCACACGGCGCTTGATTTCAATTGGATCGATGTCAACCGGGGCCGCGAGGTTTTGGCGCGCTTGTACTTGCCTGCGGGCTTAGCGCAGCGTGCCGATCGCATTCCATTGGTCGTCTTCTCGCATGGCATCGGAGGTTCGCGAGAGGGGTACACCTACATTGGCAAGTACCTCGCCGCCAATGGTTTCGCAGTCATGCATGTCCAACATGTGGGTAGCGATCGTCGTCTGTGGGCTGGCAACCCGCTGCAAATGGCGGATCGCCTTCGCGATGCGGCCAAGGAAGGCGAAGCCATCGATCGCACCAAAGACCTGAGCTTCGCGATCGATCAAATCATGGCCGATCGGACGGTGGCGCCTTTGATTGACTTTCAGCGGATTGCCGCTGCGGGGCATTCCTATGGCGCCAACACGGCGCTCTTGCTGTCTGGCGCACAGGTGACGCGCGATGGGCGTACGATAGATTTGGCCGATCTACGCATCAAAGCGGCGGTCATCATCAGTGCCCCGCCCTTCTACGGCGAGGGCGATCCGGCGGGGATCGTTGGCAGCATCAAGGTGCCTAGCTTGCACATTACTGCCACTGCGGATGAGATCAAGATACCTGGCTACTATTCAGGCGCGCAGGATCGCCTAGCCGTCTATGAGGCTGCGGGTCCTCAAAATAACAAGATGCTTGCTGTCTTTAAAGACGGCAGCCACAGCATGTTCACCGATCGCTTAGGAACGGGCGGAGAAGCATTCAATCCACAGGTTAAGAAAGCAACCCGAGAGCTGATGTTGGCTTTTTTGCATCAGCAATTTGGCGGGAGCTCACAGGCACTTCATGAGTGGCCAACACAATACCAAGCGTTGCTGGCAAGGTTTGAGCAAAAGCGGTAACTTCTACGCCTATTGCATCGATCAATGGCGCAACTTTGCGCGAGCCGGCCGGTTTACCCGGCGGATTTGTAAGTTTATGTGACTTACGCTAGCTGACACCTGCACTGCTGGTTGAGCGCGTTATGCCCGCGCAGGGTAAAATTAGCTTATCTGACAACAATTTGGGACAAGAGACTCTATGCAGTTCTTAGACGAAACCGTGGCGCAAGCCCTGATTCAATGGCTTGCCCATGGTTTGAGCCAAGCCAGCTGGTGGGAAATCGTGTTGTACACCTTGGTGACCACGCACATCACGATTGCTGGCGTGACGATTTACCTGCATCGCGCGATGTCTCATCGCGCGCTAGATCTTCATCCAGCCGTCTCGCATTTTTTCCGTTTCTGGCTATGGATTGGCACGGGCATGAAGACGGCCGATTTCGTCTCCGTGCATCGCAAGCACCATGCGAAATGCGAAACGGAAGAGGATCCGCATAGCCCGCAGACCCGCGGCCTGAAGGCGTTGCTGTTGACTGGCACCGAGCTGTATCAGGCGGAAGCTGCCAATCCTGAGACTCACGCGAAGTACAGCCTCGGCTGCCCGACAGATTGGGTCGAGAACAACGTCTATTCACGATTTACCTGGCAAGGCGTTGGCTTGATGTTGATCGTGAATCTGGCGCTGTTTGGTGGGATCGGCTTGACCGTTTGGGCGATTCAGATGCTTTGGATTCCCGTTTTGGCGACCGGCGTGATCAATGGCATCGGTCACTATTGGGGCTACCGGAATTTTGAATCCCCAGACGCGGCAACCAATGTCAGCCCGTGGGGTATCTTGATTGGTGGCGAGGAACTACACAACAACCACCACACTTACGCTACGAGTGCTAGGTTCTCTGTCAAACCCTACGAGTTTGATATCGGCTGGATGTATATCAGTGCGATGCAGAAGCTGGGCTTGGCCACCGTCAAAAAAGTACCCCCGAAGCTGGCTCTGGGCCATATCCGTCCAGTTGCTGATGAGAAGACGCTCGAAGCCTTGATTGCTCACCGCTATGAGGTCATGGCAACCTATGCGCGTGATATGCGAGAGGCGTGCAAGGCCGAAATTGAATCGCTCAAACAAAAGAAGGGCGATCTTTCTCTGTTGCAGACGGCCAAACGATGGCTGCATCGCGATGACGAGAAAGTCCCGGCCGCAGCGGTGGCGGCTCTACAGCAGGCACGCAGCCAGTACCCCGTGTTGGGAAAAATGGCTGAGATGCGCGACGAGCTGCGTCAGATGTGGAGCAACACGCATTTGTCGCGTGAGCAGCTTGCCGCAAATTTGGCGGCTTGGTGCAAGCGGGCTGAAGACAGCGGTATCGCTGCTTTGCAAAATATGTCGCTGCGCTTGCGTTCCGCGCAAGCTTAGACTCAGATTATTTTTGGGCTTGAGCCCAAGAAAAATAAGCGCGGGGCGCTATCTTATTGGTAGCGCCCCGATTTTTTCTAGGGGTTGATCAGACGAGCTTCTCGCGCAACATCTGGTCTTGTGCGCTTTCGCGCTCACGCATCAGCAAGGC
>JANPAK010000127.1:0-23374 GCA_031429925.1 Variovorax sp. | reverse complement strand
CCGACAGCATCCTGCGAGTCAGTGTCCGGTGGGCGTGGACTCACATCAAAGGCAGACACCGCCAGCAGCCAGCGATTGCGTTAATTGCCTATGGCAAGCTCGGCGGCAAAGAGCTGGGCTATGGCAGCGACCTTGATATCGTTTGCCTCTATGACGACCCGCATGAACAAGCGGCAACCCTGTATGCCCAATTGATTCGCAAATTGATCACTTGGTTATGCACCAAGACCGCGCTGGGCGACTTGTACGACATTGACATGGCTTTGCGCCCTAACGGTAGCGCGGGCTTGCTGGTCACCTCAATGGAAGCTTTTGAAAGTTACCAGACCCAGCGCGGCAGTAACGCCGCCTGGACATGGGAGCATCAGGCCATGACACGCGCGCGTTGTTTGTCCGCCACCCCTGGGCTTGCGGCGCGCTTTGAAAGCATTCGAACAGAGGTGCTCGTGAGCCGGCGTGATATCGCGGCGCTGAAGCAAGAGATTTTGGCCATGCGCTCGCGGGTCGCGTTGGGCCATCGCGTCCCGGAAGGGCGCTTCGATGTGAAGCACAGTGCCGGTGGAATGGTCGATGTCGAGTTTGCCGTGCAGTATTTGGTATTGGCTTTTGCCTGGCAACACTCGTCGCTGCTCGTCAACAGCGGCAACATTGCCCTTTTGCAGGCCGCTCAGTCGGCCGGTCTTTTGACTTCGCCAATTGGCGAGCAGGCCGCCAATGCCTATCGCCAATTGCGCAGTGCTCAACATTTGGCAAGACTCGATGAACAGACCCCGCAGCTGGCGCCGGCCGAGCTACAAAAAGAACAAAGCGCCGTCACAGCGCTTTGGCAGGCCGTGTTTGGCGCTTGAATGCGGGCTATTAAGCTAAGAAAACGGCGATAAACGCCAGCAAAAACATCAGCACGGCGCCCATCACGGGCAGCACGATAGGCATCAACGGAACGATGGCTTCCACGCCATCTTGTGGCGTCTGCTCTTCTTCAGTGGTGTGTGGGGCCGACATAACTAAACCTCTCAATCAATGGTGGTATTTTACCTAAGTCTGGTAACTACTGGCCGCACCTACCCTAGCGGCGCCTGCGATGATTGCAGCAGACCTTTCACATGGGTTTAACGCGCATGTTCGCGCGGGAAGCGCAGTGTGAACCGCAATCCGGGCTGGCTGGTATTGGAGTCCACCTCTTCCATGCTCAGTTCTGCGTGATGGCGTTTTGCAATTTCCGCAACAATGGCAAGGCCTAAGCCCGACCCATCAACGCTTTGACCCAGGCTACGATAGAAGGGCTGCAAGACCAACTCCCTTTCGGCAGCAGGTATGCCTGGGCCGTTGTCTTCCACCTGAAGGACGATCACGGCGCCAAATGGGTCTGGCAATAGCCGCACCGTGACAACGCCGGGATGATCAGGGGAGCTACTAACGTAATTCAGAGCGTTGTCAACCAGATTGCGAACCAACTCACTGATCAGCGTCGGGGAGCCCTCCATCTGCACTTTATCGTCACGCACCTCAGGGCCTTCGTAGCCTAGGTCAATGCGCCGCTCCATCGCACGCGGCAGTGCATCCTGCACGACCTCGACCACCAATTGCGCGAGGTCAAAACGCTGCATCGGCATGGTGCTGCCGTCGCTCTCGGCACGGGCCAACGCCAGCAGTTGGTTTACCGTGCGCGTCGCTCGCATGCTAGATCGGCTGATCTGCATCAATGACTGCTTCAACTCGGCTGCGCTCGTCTGTGCGCGAAGCGCAAGTTCGGCTTGCATCCGCAAGCCGGCCAACGGGGTTTTCAGTTGATGCGCGGCATCAGCAAGAAAGCGCTTTTGTCCTAACAAAGAAAGCCGCTCTCTGGAGAACAGCTCGTTGACCGACTGCACCAGTGGTGCCACTTCCAGCGGCACCGCCCAAGGCTCAATGGGGCTTAAATCATCGGGGCGCCTTGCTCGGATGCGCTCTTGCAGCTCGTAGAGGGGGCGGATGCCTCTGGCCAGCGCCATCCACACTAAGAACAGCGCAAAAGGCAACACGGCAAACTGCGGCAACATCACGCCTTTCACAATTTCAGCGGTGAGCCGCGAACGCTTCTCACGCGTCTCTGCAACTTGGATCAGCAAAGGTTTGGCATTTGCAGGAACGCCTGGGCCAGTGAGGACCAAGTAAGTCCAGGCCACGCGCACTTCCTGCAGCCGCATGTCGTCGTCTCTGAGTCTGACCTTGCCCAGCTGCGGCACTTCGTCATCGGGCAGCGGCAAGTCTTTGTCCCCGCTGAGATACTCACCCCGAAAACCTAGGACTTGGTAAAACACCTGATCGTCATCATCTGCACGCAGGATATCTCTCGCTGGCACAGGCAAATTGAAAACGGCTTTCCCATTTTGAACAGTAGCTAGCTGCGACATCGCGACCAGGTTATTTTCCAGCGCGCGGTCAAAGGGTTTATCAGCAATGTTTTGGGCCACCAGCCAAGTCAACACCAAGCTGGCAGGCCACAGGATCAGCATCGGCGTGAGCATCCAGTCCAGAATTTCCCCGAACAGACTTCGTTGCTCACGCGGAAAGAGCTTCAACTCGGAATTTTCTCCAAACAATAGCCCAAACCGCGCACCGTAGCGATCCGCACTGGCCCTTTCTCGATCTTCTTGCGCAATCGATGGATATAAACCTCGATGGCGTTGTTACTCACCTCATCGCCCCATTCGCACAGGCGCTCCACCAACTGATCCTTGCTGACTAAGCGACCGGTGCGCGCTAACAAGATCTCTAGCAAGCTAATCTCACGTGCCGACAGGTCAATCATCTTGCCGTCAAGCGTGGCCACGCGGCCCGCTTGATCGTAGTTCAGCGGGCCATGCTTGATCAGTGTGCTCGCGCTGCCCGCCGTCCGCCGCGTGAGCGCTCTGACTCGTGCCTCTAGTTCTTCCAGCGCGAAAGGCTTGGCCATGTAGTCGTCAGCCCCGTAGTCGAGGCCTTTCACCCGTTGATCCACGCTGTCTGCAGCGGTCAAGATCAGTACCTGCAGAGCTGAGCCGCGCGCCCTGAGCCGCTTGAGGACCTCCAAGCCATGTAACTTGGGCAAGCCTAGATCCAAAATCAACAGATCAAACTCAGTATTGGTCATTAGGGCGGCGTCTGCCAACGAGCCGTCGATCACGTGATCCACGGCCGCACCGGCGGCCCGCAACGCCCTCAGTAGCCCGTCGGCCAATACCTGATCGTCTTCGGCAATCAAAATTCGCATGAGGCTCCTCGTCGATCGTCTAGGGGTTGTATTCAAAAAGCATTGTAAAGACTACCTTACACCGCTGAGGATCGGCAAAACCCTGCTGTAGGCGAGTCAAGCGCTTCGCTATACACTGTGAACACCACGAAGCGCGCCGCCTTCTTCATCCTCTTTAAATCATGATCAACCGATCCACTTTACTTTTTTTGTCACTCGCACTGACCGGGCTCAGCGGCGCGGCCTCGGCTGCCACTACGGCGAGTGTCGCCACGCCGCCAGTTGCTGACGCATCGTGCATCTTGGCAGGGCGACTTGATGCAGAGCGGCGATGGGCGCCATCGACACCAGGCGTGGAATTGCTGAATGCTGCGGGGCAGCAGGTGTCTAGCGCGAGCCCTCAGGCGCTGGCAACCGTGACAGCCGTTCGATTGAAGCAAGCCGCCCTTTTGTCAACGTGCCATGGTAGTCAAGCCCTACCGGAGGGTACGGGCGTCGCGGGGCCCAAGAAACCCGTGCCAGCCGTGAATGCAGGCGCGCAAGTCATTCCAGTCACCTCCATGGCGTATCCGCCACTTCGTTTGGGCGGCGTTTGGGTCGAGGTCCAGCTGAAGGTGCCCGCCGACAGGGTAATACAGATCACCCGGCAATAGCAACGTTTGAGCCAGCGATATTCGCGGCACGCGCGCGCGCGCGCCACGGCCCATATACGCCGGCCTTCCGCGAACATTCGGTGCACCCTGTCCTCGCATTTGAGGCTTGCTTACGTTATGCTGGGAACATGACCGAGCCCTTATCCTCGACAAGCACCTCGCAGCCTGCGCCCAAGCCTTCTAGCCTTGAAGGCGAGATAGACGCTTTACTTGATCACGATATGGGCGAAGTGGCAAGGCGCAATCCGGGGCGCTTTTGGTTGGCGCTAGCTATCATCTCAGCCATCGTTCTGATGGGTTTGTCGGCATGGCGGCAAGGCTGGTTCACGCCAATGACCTATGTGTATGTGGATCTACCGGGTGCTAGCGGTGTGCAGATTGGCACCCCGGTGCGCCTCAAGGGATTCAAGATTGGCGATGTGGACGAGATCGAGCTCGATGCACAGCTTAGCGTGCGGGCGCGGCTTCGAATCGTGACGGAGCGGATGCCGTTGCTGGCCGTGAATGCAAGCGCCCGCTTTGGACGTGACGGTCCCATTGGGGGCAAATACATCGACATTTTGGCGGGCGACCGCTCCGCCCAGCGTTTGGCACAAGGCGCGATGCTGCCGATGGATGTGGGTAACGAGCTCGAAGACGTCATGGGCACCGTGAAAGTTGCCGTAGAAAAACTCGCCGTGGCCATCGGCAAGATGGAGCCGATTTTGGACGACACCAAAAAGCTGACTGGCGAGGCGGCGGAGATGCGCAAAGACATTCGCGCGTCGGTCACCACCGTGTTGGCCAACATGGAGGCCATGAGCGGCCAACTCAAAATCATGGGCAATTCTGCTGGCAATGTCGCACAGCGGCTGGACAAAGACAGCGTGGCGCTGATGCAAGATGTGCGCAAGATCACCGATCAAGCCGAAGCTGCCGCAACCTCTGCGCGCAACAGCCTAGCCGCTCTCGAAAAAGACATGCCCCCCACGCTAGAGAAGGTTAAGGAAGCATTGAACAGCGTGCAAAGCTCGGCGGAAAACATCAAAGTCATCACGCAAGATGTGCGGCAGATGGTCAGCGAGATCAAGGACGATGTGCCACCGGCGGTGCGTGCGGCCCGCACCGCCGCACAGGATGCCGCGGTAATTGTCGAGGGCGCAAAGAAGACTTGGCCGGTGTCCACTTTTGTGAAAAATGCAGGCTCACCCAAGGGCACAACACCCACCGCCGTCACAACGCCAGCGCCATGAACTCGAGGGCGACCCAGCAAATGCCGATCAGCGTCAATGCCTTGCTGTTGTCGCCGTTGCGCGTTCGCTGGAATGCAGCCCGCGGCCTGTGGCGCTATAGCGGTTGCTGGCGATTGCCCGCTATTCGCCGTCGCATCCGTCGGGAGCTGCACCTTGAACTCACCGAGACGATGCCCATCGTGCTCTTGGTCGCGCTAATAGCTGCGATTATGATTTTCATTGTCTTGCCTGCGTCATTGCGCGATCAGTCCGAGACGCTGTTGGCCGCCTTATGGCCAATTTGGGTCGTGCAAGCGGCGCCGATGGTCTGTGCGTTGGTTTTATCTTTGCTCAACGCGCCGGCGGTCGCATTGCAGTATGTGGAGCTTACCGCGCAGGGCAGAATCCCCACGGAGCCTTTGGCGCGTGACCGACACGTCGCCGCGTTGGCTGTACCGCAAGTAATTGCACATGGCATTTTGTGCGCCGCATGCGCTTGTTTGCTCGTCATGTTCACGCTAATTTTTGGCATCTTGGCAGAGCTGGTTCTGGCCGTGGGGGATTTGCGCAGCGTGCTCAGCATCATCTTGTCTAGCACCTCGCCTCTGGCTTGGCTGCGTTCGATCGGCCAAGCCGCGATGCTGGGAGCAGTTTGCGCGCTATCGGCCGTGCTGTTTGCCTGGCCGGGAAGTCAGACGTCGGCCAACGCAAAAGACACCCACCGCATCGGCATCCTCGCTATCATTGCCGCCGCCACGGCTTGTGCCTTGACCGGGTTGGGGATGAACTGGGTCGCGGGTCTGCTGGGCTGGACACCGGGCGCTCTTTAGAGCGATATATGCAAAGAATAGTGGTTTTCGCCTTATAGAATATGCGCAAAATGCTCTTTATTTTATAGCGTCTCTATTTGCCTCGAGTCCCCAACACCGCCGCGCCGACGATCAGCGCAGCCGCCAAACCGATGCTCCAGCTGAGAGGCTGACCGGTGACGAGCAACAATAGCGCCGTCGAGACCAATGGCGTGATGTAGCTCAATATGCCGATCTGACGCGCGTCGCCGCGCTTCAAAGCTGCATCCCATAGATAAAAAGCAGCGCCAAGCGGGCCGATGCCCATAGCAATGAGCAAAGCCACATCACGACCACTCAGGCTTACCCGCGGCTCGAGTAAGGCGTGGCATAGAAGTGAGAGCAGGCCACTCACAAGCCCAAACAAACCAATAGCAGCGGTAGCAAAGCTCTTGCCCTGCATGGCAAGGCGCTTGGTCATGAGCGAATAGCTGGCCCAGATGAAGGCGCTTCCCGCTGCCGGGATATAGCCCCAAGCAAAGCCAGACGCAGCCGCATGCCCACCTTTGCCGCCCAAAATTGCGATGCACGCGCCCGCGAAACCTAGACAAGCGGCCACAACATGCGCCGCGCTGAGCTTCACACCCGGCAAAAACAGTGGCGCCATCACGACGATGCCCAGCGGCCAAAGATAGTTCACGAGATTCGCCTGCACCGGCGGCGCGTGGCGCAGCGCAATGAAAAGCAGGAAATGAAAACCAAACAGGCCATACACGCCCAGCAGCAGGCTGCTCCAAGGCATTTTCCAACTCGCCAGATTCAAGCGCCCCATTCCGCTGGCTTTTTCCCACGACATCGGCAAAGCAATCAAGCTCCCTATGAGCAGCGCGATGCCCGTCAACAAGAACGGTGGCAAATGAGAGAGCGAAATGCCCAACCAAGCAAGAAGCGACCATAACCCGATCGCAGATAACGCAAGGAGGTTAGCGCTCGCAGGTGATTCAGGATGGCGCATTTACTATGAATTAGATAGCGTGTTGCGCAGCAAACACGGGGCCAAGGGGCTCAAGTGGTGCGTTTTTCACTCGCCCATGTTCTTGAGGCGCTCACTCTTCCAATACACATCATCCCCCCCGTCCATCCGATTTAGCACACGCGCTAATACGAAGAGCAAATCGGAGAGCCGGTTCAGGTACAGCCGCGGCGCATCGTTGATCGCCTCCTTCGCATGCAGCGCCACCACGCTGCGTTCCGCGCGGCGCGCCACCGTGCGGCAGACATGCGCCAGCGAGGCAGCCCTGCTACCGGCAGGCAGAATGAATTCGAGCAGACGCGGCAGCTGTTCGTTATAAGTTTCCAGTGCTTGATCGAGCTGCAACAAAGCCTCTTTCTTCAAGAGCTCATAGCCCGGCATGGCCAGCTCGCCGCCTAGATTGAAGAGTTGGTGCTGCACGTCAACGATCAGCTCGCGCACGTCTTGGGGCATGGGCTCGCACAGCAGCACGCCGAGGTTGGAGTTGAGTTCATCGACATCGCCCACAGCGCATATGCGCTCACTGGCTTTGGAAATACGCGAGTTGTCGGCTAGGCCGGTGCTGCCATCATCCCCTGTGCGTGTGGCGATTTGCGTGAGTCGGTTGCCCATGGTCTGCTTAAAACATTAAAAAGGGCATTGTCGCAGCAATAGGAAAGCGCGGCGCCCGCTATGAATCCAGCGCGACACGCCACGAAATAAGCAGCTTACGCTGGATACAGCTTGATCGGGCGCGCGGCCACCGGAAAGCCTGCGGCACCCAAGGTGTCGGCAATCGCTTTATTGGTGTCGAAATAGACTTGCCAGTAATGATCGGTATGGCAATAGGGGCGCACGGCCAGCTTGGGGCCGAATTCGTTGAATTCGATGATCTCCACATCCACGCCTTGTTCGGCCTTCGTATTGGCCACTTTGGCAACCGCTTCTTTGAGCAAGGCCACGGCTTTGTGCATGTCCGCACTGCCAGCGAGTTGCGCGGCCAAATCAACGCGGCGAAAGGGGTTGTGGGTGAAGTTCTTGATGTCGCCGCCCATGACTTTGCCATTACCCACGATGGTGCGCACGTTGTCGGGCGTATTCAGGGTCGTGCCAAACAAGCCGATCTCGACGGCCGTGCCTTCCACGCCACCCACCGTCACGTAATCGCCGACTTTGTACGGCCGCAAGATCAGTAAGAAGATACCGGCGGCAAAATTGCCCAGCAAGCCGCTCCAGGCTGCACCAATGGCCACGCCCGCTCCGGCGATCAAAGCTGCAAAACTGGTGGTCTCCACGCCAAAGTAGCCAAGAATCGCCACCACCAAAACGATATTGAGCGCGACGCTGATGAAACTCACCAGATAGTTTTGGACGGTGATGTCCAGCTTTTGGCGCGTCATCGCTGCGCCGATCAAGCGGCACGCCAAGCCAATCAGCCAGCGACCAATGATAAAGACGGCGATCGCGCCCAAAACTTTCAGGCCAAAGGCCACGAGAATGGGTTGAGCCTGATCGACCCAAGATACAACTTTGGTGGTGTCCATGTGAAATGCCTAAAATGAATGCAAGCCGCAAGATAGCGCGAGATGCTGCACTGCGGCAATGGGTCGCAAAGAACTGTTCGTCAAGAATCCCTAAAATGTGACTTGCTGCATGTTCATGAGGCGTCGCAGCATCAAATTTTGGAGACAGTTATGAACGCCCCCTTGCCCACGCACCTATTGCCACTGATTCGCCAACGCGAGATTCCTGCGGCTTTCATTGAGGCACTGAAAGCCCGTTTCGGCGCCAACTGCTCCACCGCGCAAGTGATTCGTGAGCAGCATGGGCGGGACGAAAGCGCGTTCACCACCGTGCCGCCGCCAGCTGCAGTGGTGTTTGCGGAAAGCACGGCTGATGTGCGCGATGCCGTCAAGCTCTGCGCACAATACAAAGTGCCGGTGATTCCGTTTGGCGTGGGCTCATCGCTCGAAGGCCACTTGCTGGCGGTGGAGGGCGGCATCAGCATTGATGTGAGCCGGATGAACCAGATCTTGTCAATCAATCCGGAGGATTTGACCGTAACGGTGCAAGCCGGCGTGTGCCGCAAGGCTTTGAATGATGAGATTAAATCCACCGGCCTCTTTTTCCCGATTGATCCCGGCGCAGATGCCACCATTGGCGGCATGAGCGCCACGCGCGCCAGCGGCACGAACGCCGTGCGCTATGGCACGATGCGCGAGAACGTGTTGGCGCTGGAAGTGGTGACCGCGCAAGGCGAGATCATCCGCACCGGCACGCGCGCGAAGAAGTCTTCTGCGGGCTACGATCTCACACGCCTGATGGTGGGCTCAGAAGGCACGCTGGGCATCATGACCGAGATCACGCTGCGCATTTATCCCATTCCCGAGGCGATTCAGGCGGCAATTTGCTCCTTCCCCAGCATTTCTGATGCCGTGAACACCACGATCGAAATCATTCAAATGGGTGTGCCGATTGCGCGCGTGGAGCTGCTGGATGGCAACACCGTGCGACTGGTCAACAAGCACAGCAAAACCACATTGCGCGAAGAGCCGATGCTGTTGATGGAGTTTCACGGTTCACCGGCCAGCGTGGCTGAGCAAGTCACGACCGTGCAAGAGCTGGCCAACGGACATGGCGCCCAGGCCTTCGAATGGGCCAGCACGCCGGAGGAGCGCACCAAGCTCTGGACAGCGCGGCACAACGCCTACTTCGCCGGCATTCAAAGCCGCCCCGGCTGCCGCGCAATTTCGACCGACACTTGCGTGCCGATTTCAAAGCTCGCCGAAGCACTCCTCGATTCCGTCGCCGATGTCGAAAAAAGCGGTATTCCGTTTTTCCTCGTCGGCCACGTGGGCGATGGCAACTTTCACATCGGCTATCTCATCGATCCCGAATCGACTGAGGAGCGCGAGAAAGCCGAAGCGATGAATCACGCACTCGTGCACCGCGCCTTGGCTGTCGGCGGCACGTGCAGTGGCGAGCACGGCATTGGTCTGCACAAACAAGACTTCTTGGTGAGCGAAGCGGGTGACGGCGCCGTGCAATTCATGCGCACGATCAAGCATGCGCTGGATCCGCTCAACATCATGAATCCGGGCAAGATTTTTAGCTGGTGAGCTTCCGATCACTTGCCTAGCAACCATCAATTGCTATTTATTTAATAGCATTTTGCGCCGTTTTGTGTGCGGGCGTGGCTCAATAGGCCCAAATATCCGTAGCAACAACTTAACGCTGGATATCAGACATCTTGCAGCCTTTGGCCAAAAAGACGCCGGTGAGGTGTTCTTTGCGGCCTTGCGCTTGCTGCCCTAGCATGGCGTTCTGCTGACCTTGTTGGGCGGCCGCTTGCTGAGCTGCAGCTTGCTGAGCAGCCGCTTGTTGCTGCTGCTGGGCCGAGTTATTCTGTGCAGCGCCTAGGACACCGCCCAGCATGCCGCCAAAACCCCCACCGAAACCACCAAATCCGCCACGAGCCGCGGCTTGGCCAATCGCTTGCTGCGCGACAGCGCCAACGATCGCCGAGCCAGCGCCCGAGTTGCCTGCATCAGCCGCTGCGGGCGCAGCCGGTGCTGCGACAGGTTGATTCGCGCGTGCGATCAGCGCGTCCATTTGCGTGATCTCATTAAAGATTTGTTGGCAAGACAGATCGTTGTCGGTCATCTTGACGCGTTCGATAGTCTGAGCGGCAACGCCGCCTGAAATGAAGGCCAATGCCAAGGCGAAAGCTGTGAGTTTTTTCATATTTGTGTCCTCAAAAAGTGATGGGTGTTGGCTAGGTTGATCAGCGCTGAATCTCGCTCATCTTGCAGCCCTTGGTCAGGAACAAGTTGGTGAGGTGATCCTTGCGTGCCTGCGCCTGAGCGACGATCGGTGCAGCATTGCCGGCGATCCTCGCCGCCTGCGGGGGTGTTGGCGCAGCCTGAGCCACCGGCGCAGGCGCTGGAGCCGGATTACCGCCGCCCTGAGCTTGCTGTGCGAGTGCGCCAAACAAGCTAGCGGCTTGGGCGTTGCCGCCAGCGCCGCCACGCGCGGCCAAAGCGCCGAACAAGCCGCCCAGCGCATTTTGCGCCGGTGCCTGTGCGGGGGCTGCAGCGGGTGCTGCTCCCTGTGCATTGGCCAATGCGTTTTGCCAGCTTTGCCCGGCAGCCACGTTGGCGGCATAGGCCTGCCCTTGAGCGGCAATGTTCTGAGCGATCTGCTGTTGATTGCCGCCCGCCGCTGCAGACAGCGGCACTTGGCCTTGCGCGGCAAGCGCGGCGCCCACCGGATAACCAGCGCGCGCGGCGCCCAGTTGCAAGGTCGCAGCAATTTGCGCATCACTGTACCCGGCCGCACGCGCACGCGCCACGGAAGCTTGCACACGTGGATCTGATAACAGCGCCGGTGGCAAACCCAATTGATTCGGCATCAGTCCTGCTGGCACGGCGGCACTCGGTTGCACAACGGTTCCGCCAAACAAGCCAGCCAAGTTGTTCGCAAAGGCGTCCGCTTGTGATGGGGCGACTGCTTGGGCGCCTGGCGCAGGTGCTCCCGCCACTGGGGCAGGTGCGCTCCCCATCACTTTGATCATGGTGTCCATTTGCTGCACTTCCGCAAACATTTGAGTGCACGACAAATCGCCGTCAGTTAAGCGCATACGCTCAATGTTTTGGGCTGCAAGTGGCAGCGAGGCGCCGCACAAGACAGCGATAGACAAAATGGAAAGGCTTTTCATGCAATGGCTCCAATGCAGACGGCCATCGACCGTCACAATATGTAATTATGGTGCAGCCATCGTATCCAGACAACCCCTCGTTTAGGGGAGGGGTGCTGCCCAGAGCTAACCGCGCAAGCGATCAATCAGGCCATTGAGCTCGTCAAGAGAGCCAAACTGAATGGCCAGCTCGCCTTGTTCCTCAAACTTTCCATGGCGCTTGACGCGCTTTTTGATGCGCACATCCACCTGTGCCGTCAAGAGGTCAGACAACTCTTCTTCCACACGCTTGATATCGCGTGATTTTTCTTTGCCCGGCTTGGACGGGGTCAATTGGAATTCAGCGTTGAGCTTTTTGACGAGACTTTCGGCCTCGCGCACCGACATCTTCTTGGCCGCAATCTGCGCTGACGCGGTAATTTGGGTGACACGATCCAAGGCAAGCAAGGCCCGGGCATGACCCATATCCAAGTCGCCAGCCATCAGCATCGTTTGCACGGGCTCGGCCAAGTTGAGCAGGCGCAGCAGGTTAGATGCGGCGCTGCGACTGCGCCCAACTGCTTGAGCGGCTGTTTCGTGAGTGAGCCCAAACTCTTTGATTAAGCGTTGTAGGCCTTGGGCTTCTTCAAGCGGGTTGAGGTCTTCTCGTTGGATATTTTCAATCAGCGCCATCGCTGCGGCGGCTTCATCGGGCACCTCGCGCACCAGCACGGGGATGCGGTCAAGCCCCGCTAACCGCGCCGCCCGGCTGCGGCGCTCGCCGGCGATGATTTCGTATTTACCGGCATTTTTACCATCGGTGAGGCGGCGCACCAAGATTGGCTGCATGATGCCCTGCGCCTTGATGCTCTCGGCCAGCTCATACAAAGCGCCTTCGTCCATGCGGGTGCGCGGCTGGTATTGGCCGGGCACGAGATCGTCAAGCCGAAGGCTGGCGGGCAAACCGGGATTAGCCGCTGGCGGCGCGTCTTGGACTTTGGGGCCGAGCAGGGCTTCCAAGCCCATGCCCAGACCCTTTGGTTTTTTGGTGACCATGATGGATTTTCTTTTCGCGAAGTCTCGATTGTAGGTTCGCAGCCTACGCGGCTAACCGCGCGAGCAAGGCGCGGCCCTGAGGCCAGTCAGCCAAGGCGCTATCACCATTGATATGGCCACGCTCACCAATCTCGATCCAATCACTGCCCCATGCTGCCGCCATCGCTTGGCCCACCTGCACATCGCAAAACGGATCGTTGTTGGAAGCCACGCAAATGCTTGGGAAAGGCAGCGTTTGCAGCACGGGCTGACGCCAGCTTTTCATTTCGAGCGGAAAGTCGTCTCTCGTGCAGTCCGGCGGGGCCACAAGCAAAGCGCCTCGAATGCGCTGCGTGTTTTTGGACAGTGCCGCCCAAGCGGCGGCGAGGTGGCAGCCCAAGCTGTGGGCGATCAAAAGGACGTCGGCAGAGGGCGATTTAGGGCGTGCATTTTCGGTATTTTGAGCCTCTAGCCCATATGAATACTGCGCAGCATGCTCATTTATTGATAGCATCTGGTCTTCCAAGCGAGTGATCCAGTCACCGCGCAGAGGGTGCATCCAGTCGTGCTGAATAACCCGCTGGTAGCCGTATTGCGCCTCCCACAGGCTTTGCCAATGGTCGGGGCCGGAGTTTTGCCAGCCTGGAAGGATGAGATATTCCATGGCTTGTATTGTGCTTGCTGTCCGTGCCGTTTTGCCATGTGCTGTTGGAGCGAGGCACGGCGCGGCGGTGTCTCACGCAGCGAGGTAAAGGAGGAGGCCGCAGGCCGGGGGACACGAGCGGAGTGGGACGCCGCCGCGCTGCGCCCCACTCCAACAGCTACCCAACACTTAAGCCGCCAAGCGCTTTTCCAATGCGGCTTTTGCAGTTGTCAGCTCAGCCGGCAGGTGATACGCCAACTGTGTGAACAGCTCTTCATGGAGTTTGAGCTCAGCGACCCAAGCGGCTTTGTCCATGCTGGTGACGTTGGCAAACTGGGCGGCAGAGAAGTCCAGGCCGGTCCAGTTCAGCTCCTCGTTTTTCGGGCTGATGCCAATAGCATGCTCGACGCCGCTGGCTTGGCCTTCGATACGATCAATCATCCACTTCAAAACGCGCATGTTTTCGCCATAGCCAGGCCAGATGAATTTGCCGTCTTCGCCTTTACGGAACCAGTTGGTGGTGAAGATCTTGGGTTGGGTCGCACCAGCAGCGGCCAGTTTGTCACCCAAATTCAGCCAATGCTGGAAATAGTCGCTCATGTTGTAGCCCATGAAGGGCAGCATGGCAAACGGATCACGGCGCACCACGCCTTGCTGGCCGAAGGCGGCGGCTGTCGTCTCAGAGCCCATGGTGGCAGCCATGTAGACGCCTTCTGTCCAGTTGCGCGCCTCGGTGACGAGCGGCACGGTGGTGGAGCGGCGGCCACCAAAGAGGAAGGCATCGATCTTCACACCGGCTGGGTCATCCCAAGCGCTGTCCAGGGCCGGGTTGTTGGTTGCGGCCACGGTGAAGCGGGCGTTAGGGTGCGCGGCTTTGGCGCCGGTTTCTTTGGCGATTTGCGGCGTCCAGTCTTTGCCTTGCCAATCGATCGCGTGGGCTGGGGCTTCGCTCATGCCCTCCCACCAGACATCGCCGACATCGGTGAGCGCGACGTTGGTGAAGATCACGTCACGATCCAAACTGGCCATGCAATTGGGATTGGTGAGCGTGTTGGTACCGGGGGCAACGCCAAAATATCCCGCTTCCGGGTTGATCGCGCGTAGCGTGCCGTCGGCTTGCGGTTTGATCCAAGCAATGTCGTCACCAATGGTGGTCACTTTCCAGCCGTCAAAGCCGGCCGGCGGAATTAGCATGGCGAAGTTGGTTTTGCCGCAGGCGCTGGGGAAAGCTGCAGCAACGTGGTATTTCTTACCTTGCGGGTTGGTGACGCCCAGTATCAGCATATGTTCAGCGAGCCAGCCTGGGCTACCGGAGGCGCCGCCAGCCGCCGCTTTGCCCATGGTGGACGCAATGCGCAGGGCGAAGCATTTTTTACCCAAAAGAGCGTTGCCACCGTAGCCCGAGCCATAGCTCCAGATTTCGCGCGTCTCGGGGTAGTGGACGATGTACTTGGTCTTGTTATTCGGCCAACTCACGTCTTGTTGGCCAGCGGCCAGAGGGGCGCCGACGGTGTGCACGCAGGGAACAAAATCGCCGTTCACACCGATCACGTCGTAGACCGCCTTGCCCATGCGGGTCATGATGCGCATGTTGACGGCAACGTAAGGCGAATCGGACAGCTCGATGCCAATGTGGGCGATATTGCTGCCCAGCGGACCCATTGAGAAGGGCACGACGTACATCGTGCGGCCACGCATGCAACCGTCAAACAAAGGGTTGAGGGTTGCACGCATCTCTGCGGGTGCTGCCCAGTTGTTGGTGGGGCCGGCGTCTTCTTTCTTATCGGAGCAGATGAAGGTGCGGTCTTCCACGCGAGCAACGTCGCTGGGGTCGCTGCAAGCGAGGAAGGAATTGACGCGCTTGGCGGGATTGAGTTTCTTGAAGGTGCCCGCATTCACAAGCAGTTGGCACAGGCGATCGTATTCTTGCTGGCTGCCGTCACACCAATAGATCGCGGCGGGTTTGCACAGGGCGGCCATGTCCGCCACCCAAGCGATCAGCTTGGCATTTTTCACGTAACTTGGGGTGCTCAAATTGAGCCCTTGCAAGACGGGTGCGTTCATCGGAAACTCCAAAGTTAAAAATCGGTTTTTGAAAGGGTTTGCCGCTTCCCGCACAATCCATGGCACGCGCGATCAAGCCCTTTCAAAAACAGTCTTGAAGTCTTTGAACCCCCTATTTTAGAAACCCTCCTCGGAAGTTACCTAACGGTTACCGCGATATCTATGCAATCGACGCATGAGTTTATGCAATATCGACGCATTTGTCTTTCCAGCCTCTTTGCGGGCGGTGCGGGGCTGGCTGGCAGATCTCTTGCTTGGGCGCAAACCGCGCCGATTCGCGTGGCGGCAGCAAGTGATTTGAAATTCGCATTGACGGATCTGGGTGCACGCTTTGAGCGCGAAACCGGCCTGAGACTAGCCATCACATTTGGCTCCTCAGGCAACTTGGCAAGGCAGCTGGAGCAGGGGCTGCCGATGGATTTGTTTCTTTCTGCTGACGAGGCGCTGGTCCTGCGGTTAGCCAAAACAGGCTGGGCGCGAGACGAGGGCGTGGTGTATGGCACGGGGCGGCTGGCTTGGATCGCGCCCAAGACGTCTTCAGGCGCTGAGGCAAGGATGTCTGGTGATTTAAGGGGGCTGATGGCCATTTTGGGCGAGTCGGGCAAGCTCTCGATCGCCAACCCGGAGCACGCACCCTATGGCCGCGCCGCCCGCTCTGCTTTGCAAGCTGCAGGTCAATGGCAAGCGCTACAAAGTCGCTTGGTATTGGGTGAGAACGTGAGCCAGGCAACGCAGTTCGTGAGCACGGGTGCGGCGCAGGTGGGTTTGGTGGCTTTGTCTTTGGCTTTAGTGCCTGAAGTGGCGCAGCGCACGCGCCATGGCGTGATCGACGCTGCTCTTCATCCACCCATCATTCAGCGCATGGCTTTGAGCCGATCTGCTTCTGCCGCTGCGCAGCGGTTGTATGGTTTTTTACAGACGCAGGCTTCCAAAAAGGTGTTGGCGGGGCATGGGTTAGGGTGAGTGAGTTGCTCTGTTGTTCATAGCATGTTGCGCAATTTTCATAAGGAGTTTTGGCCTTTTTCGCGTTAAAAACATGCTCCTGCGCCTGAATCAACCCGGCAAACGGGCTTTCTCTTTCCAAAGTGTGGCGCCCAAGAGCACGACCTGCATTTGCTGCACGAAATTCTCGGTCATCTCCGCTTCAAGCAGAAGCTGGTTAGGCGGCAAATCCAGAATCTCCGGCGCGGCGGCCAGCATGGTCGTGACGATCAAGCCGCAGATCATTTGCAGACTGCGGGTGGATAGCTCGGTGTAAAGACCGAGGTTGCGGAAATCCTGCGCCATCTCGTTGGTGAAGTGCGTCACGTCGTTGCGGATGGCAAGCCGCAAAATGCGGCTGCCACCGGATCGCTCGCTGGAGATGAAGAGAAACAGCAGTCGGTTGTGCAGCACATACTGGTGATAGACCTGCACCGAGCGGCGCACGATGTCGTCTTGTGCAACGCCGCTTTGACGCGCTTCGCGCAAAAGGCGGCGCAAGGTGATGCCCACCTCTTCGACCAGCGCCAGCCCCAATTCATCGGTATTGCGAAAGTGCCGATAAAACGCATTGGGCACCATGCCAGCTTCGCGGGCAATCTCTCGAATCCCTAGGCTGGTGAAGCTGCGGCCTTCGCCCATCAGCTTTAGCGCCGCCTGTGTGAGGGTGTTTCGAGTGAGATCTTTACGCTCACTTCGGCTCAGCTCGTCTTTGGTCGCTCGCGGCGGGTTGGTCCCAGTTTTGCTCATTTGAGGCCTATTTTGTGTACAGGCGTATTGTATCAACTTAGAGAAACAGTAGCAATTTCTCTCTTTTTTCATTGGTATTTTGGTTTTTCTCTCTAATCATGAATTTATTCATTGATTATTTGTGTACAGTCGTACACAATACAGCTCATGGAGACAGGCAACCGGCCTGAACCCGAAAACTGGAGCTAAACATGCCAACCCTCGCACCAACCAAGACTCTCAACCGACTTGCCCATCAGCTCAATGCCCCTGTGACGCGGCTGCTGAAGCAGCCCTGGGTGGAAACGATCGTGAGCCACGGCGCCGTGGAAGACACGCTTCGCGGGCTGCATCCGATGCTGTCGCTCACCGAAGTTCGGGCTCGCGTGGTGCGGGTGGTGCAAGAGACCGCCTCCACCAAAACCTTCGTTCTTCAGCCCAATGCGCTTTGGCTGGGCGCCTTGGCGGGCCAATTTGTCAGCGTGCAGGTCGAAGTGGCGGGCCGCCGCGAAGCGCGCATGTACAGCATTTCATCGCGCCCAGGTGCTCGGCGGCTGGCGATCACCGTGCAGCGCCAGCCCGGCGGGCGGGTCTCAAACCACTTGCATGACCATGTTCGCGCCGGTGATGTGTTGACGATCAGCCAAGCGATGGGAGAGTTCGTCCTTCCAGCAGAACTACCGGAAAAGATCCTTCTCTTGAGCGCGGGCAGCGGGATCACGCCAGTGATGTCGATGTTGCGGGATTTGAATGCACACGGCTATAGCGGAGATGTCGTGTTTATGCATATGTGTCGCAACCCGCAAGAGCAAATTTTCGCACCAGCATTGGCATCCCTGCAGGCCAGATTCCCACAGCTGACTCTCTTGCAGCACTTTACCAACTCTGACGGGCGCTTGAGCCCCGCCGCCTTACGCAGCGCTGTGCCTGATCTTGAAACCCGCAGCACCTGGATGTGTGGCCCCGGCGCTTGGATGGATGAGATGCACCAGCATTGGCTCGCCACCGGCATAACCCAGCCTCTGCAGAGCGAGCGCTTTGTGGCTTACACCATCTTGCCGACAGAGCAGGTTGGTACGCCGGTCGCTGTGTCGTTTGCAAGCAGCGGCAAACAGTTCGCCACCTGTGGCACCGCCCCCTTGCTGATCCAAGCCGAACAGAATGGCCTGTCTCCCAAGCACGGTTGCCGAATCGGCATTTGCCGCAGCTGCCAATGCACCAAGATCAGCGGCACCGTGCAAAACCTGCAAACCGGCGAGATGTCTAGTGCGCCCAACGAGCAGATTCGCCTATGTATCAGCGCAGCGCGATCCGATGTTGCGCTGGCTTTGTAAACCCATTTAACCCGAAGGAGCCTCCATGAGCTTTGCCAAACCCACCCACTTAAGCCGTACCCAAGTCGATGAATTTGAGCGCGAAGTCGATGCCATCCGCGCCAGCGTGATGAACGATCTCGGCCAAGCCGATGTCGACCACATCCGCAACATGATTCGCATCAGCCGCGCCAGCGAAATTGGCGGCCGCGCACTCTTACATTTTGGGCTGGGCCCTTTGAGCTGGGTCGCAGGCGTCATGGCCTTGGCCAACGCGAAAATCCTCGACAACATGGAGATCGGCCACAACGTGATGCACGGCCAGTACGACTGGACGGGCGACCCCTCGCTCAATTCGCAGAAGTTTGAGTGGGACATTGCTTGCGATGGCGAGCAATGGCGCCATTCCCACAATGTGATGCATCACACCTACACCAATATTTTGGGCAAAGACCGTGATCTGGGCTACTCCCTGCTGCGCCTGACAGATGCGCAGCGCTGGAAGCCAAGGCACTTACTACAACCCTTTGCCAATCTGTTGCTGGCGATGGGTTTTCAGTATGGCGTGGGTTCGCATGACCTAGAGATCGGGCGCTACACCCACGGCGCCATGCCCAAGGAAGAGTTTCAAGGGCGCGTGAAGCGCTTCCTCACCAAAGTGGGCAAGGTTTGGTTCAAAGACTATGTGCTGTTTCCGGCATTGGCACTGTGGAGCGCGCCGCGCGTTCTGGCGGGTAATTTTTGCGCCAATTTAATCCGCAATCTTTGGACCTACGTCGTGATCTTCTGCGGCCACTTTACTGAGGGCGTGGCCATCTACCGCCAAGAAGACACACTCAACGAAACTCGTGGTGATTGGTATTTGCGCCAGCTCTCGGGCTCCAGCAACCTCACCGGCGGACGCATCTTTCACATCATGACCGGGCATCTGAGCCATCAGATCGAGCACCACCTGTTCCCCGATATGCCCGCGCACCGCTATCCTGAAGTCGCACCGCAAATACAAGCGCTGTGCAAAAAGTACGGCTTGTTTTACAACACGGGCAGTTTGTTCAAGCAGTACCTGACGGTGATGAAACGCATTCTCACGCACACTTTGCCGCCGCGCAAAGCAGTGGCGTAAACGATCAGGCATTGGCTTAAGATTTTCTAGACTCCTTATCCGCCGCGTCGTCAATAGTCTCCAAGGGTGATGCATCCATTTTTGCAGACAGGCTCTCAATACTTGGCAATACTATTGACATCGATTCGGGTAAGGCGGTGCGGTAGATCGATACGCCCATAGGGGTTGCCACATCTCGCAGGGCGTACTCCACGGCCGTGTACTTTTTGCTTTTACAAAGGATGACTCCAATCGTTGGGGCATCGACGGCTTTATCTCGCACAAGATCATCTACCGCGGCGAGATAAAAATTCCGTTTTCTAACGTATTCTGGCCTGAATTCAGTGTTTTTGAGCTCGATCACCACATAGCAATGCAGGCGCGCGTGGTAGAACATGAGGTCAATAATGAACTCGTCCCCCGCAACTTCTAGTCGATGTTGGTTTCCCAGAAAAGCAAAACCCACCCCCAGTTCGACAAGGAAGTTTTTCAGATTGCTGATGAGTCCGTTTTCGATGGCCCGTTCATTGGCGGCATCCGTCAGCCCCAGAAACTCAAAGGTGTACGGGTCTTTGACTTGCTCTAGGATCGAGCAATTGTGTCGCCATGAAATTTGGCCACCAAGCTGGTGACCAATTGAGTTTTCTGGCCAAGCGTCTGCAAACATCGCTGTGTATTTGAGGTTTGTTAACGACAAGCCTCGCATATCTGGAAATTCAGACTTCAAATCTTTAGCGAGTTGTTCGAGTACTTTTGAGCCCCAAGATTGCGCAGCACGTTGCTGCACAATCTCTTTCCCAATCCGTCAATAAAGCATCACGAGCTCCGTATTAACCGCCAAACTCGCCTTGACGCGAGATCTGCGGATTTTTTCTTTGAGCGACAAAAACCATGCGGCGTAGGCAGCGGGGATAAGTGCGTTGGTCATAGGTGGCGTCTGGTTTAGCTGTGCGGCATATGGCGTAGGGTATTTGGATCGGGCTTTGTAGCTCCCAACCACACCTAAACTTCTTCAATGGTAACGTGAAGTGGCACAACAAGGGCATGCCCCTGCAGGCAAGCCTCAAAGTAGACTAGCACTGACTTGGGCTATGGTTTAGATCCAATCGGGCCGCATTTTTTCGTTTTTTTGCATGTGCCTTGTTTGGATGGCACGCCCCTGCGCTGACCCAAGCTTGGACTTACCTCGATCTAAAACGCAGACAAAACACCCAAAAGCCCGACTACTGACCGGCACGCACTAACCGCACATAGTTGGTGTTGTCGCGGTAGTTGCTGAAGACGCCGCCTTCGTTGAAATCGACAAGCCACACGGCCTGCGAAGTAGTTGCATCTGGCGTAGATGACCAAAAGTAACCTAAAGTAGTTGAAGGAAAAGCTACTATGTCGATAGATGGAAGTTGACGGCTTAGATCGGCAATGCTTGACAGCTCCTGCACATTGGGTAATCTCCAGCCACCCGATTGGCTGCTAGCGTGCATCATTGCGGCCACGTGGGTGAAACGGGTAGCTGTACCAGTGCAGCCAGTTAGACTGGCCACCATGCCCTCGGCGCAGCGACGCCATACAAGACCCGTTTTAGCATCAGTGACTTCCAATCTGTCAGTAGATACCGTAAATGGCGCATCTGCAATACTGCTGCACGCAACGATACACAAATACGCGGCGAGAAGATGCTTCAACAGCAAAGAAAATGACCGCGCGGAGGGCAGAGCTTTTGACAAAGGAGCGGAGTTTAGTGACTGCACAGCTGAAAAAATCATAGTGAGGGCTTTCTAATATTTACGTATAACGATGGGTGGTCATTTGTGTAGGTGTCCTACATACGCATACGCGTACTACAGTACGACTTGCAGACACAGCACAATACCGGCGGCGTACTTGTGGCTAAAGATAAGGCGACGATCCCCCCATTGCTACATGTACTAACAAGCGGCATGTACAACTGTAAAAAGCTAGCAATGGTGTGCGCATGTGAATACCCACAGACTAGTTACTGACTGGCACGCACCAACCGCAAAGGGTAAGTACCAGTGCGGCTGAAGCTGCCATTAACGCTACCGTTTGGAAAAAAGACGATCCATACAAACCTAGGATTGCTCAATACTAGCGAAGAGGACCAATACACATTTCCCTTGGTATTGGGAAACCATGCTAAATCAACGGTGGGTCCGGGAGAACCGATGCCAAAATACACCAAGCTCTGTAGCTCTCTACCCGTGGGTAAACGCCAGTCTGCAGCACCACATAGGCCTACAGCATTCACAGCATTTTGAAAGCCTATGCTGTTGGTTTGGGTAATGATCTGCGCTACAGTGGGCGCAGTAGTAGCATTGATTTGGAAGCTAGCGGTATTGTCATAATTGGTGTAGGTCTTATTCCAATCACGCAGTCCACCATCCAAGGTCTTCACTTCCCACACCAAGCCCGTCACATTGTCTTTCACGCAACTCCAAGCGGTAGCGTTGTTGGGCAAAGTCTCGCCGCTTGCGCCGATTTTGGTGTAGCTAAAGCCCAGCGTGCCGTCTAGGCTGCTGTTGGTAGCAGTAACAGCATCGCGCCCACGCATGCCGTCTTGCTGGTTGTTAAGCGCTATGGCAGTGGGATCAGAGCACAGCACCAGTGTGGCAGTGCCCGTGTTAAAGCACTGGGCAGAGCTAATCCCCGTGTCATTAAGCAGCCCAGTGGCAATAGCCACCGTGGGGTTAACGCTGATCACACTGGCTTTGACATGGCTGGCACTGGCATTGTCAGTGACAGTGAGTGTGGCGGTGTAGCTGCCTGCGCTGGTGTAGGCATGGGTGGCGGTGATGCCGCTGGCGGTGTTGGCAGCGCCTGAGGCGGTGTTGCCAAAATCCCATGCGTAGCTGGTGATAGTGCCGTCAGAGTCAGTGCTGGTAGCGCCGCTAAAGCTTACCAAAAGTGCATTGGCAGTGCTGATAAAGTTGGCCACGGGGCTGGCATTGGGCGGGCCGTTCACGCTGACCACTTGGGTATTTGGGGCGGACTGCACGCCGGGACTAGCCGCGTCCATGACAGTTAGGCTCACGGTGTAAGTGCCCGGCAATGCATAGGCGTGGGTGGCGGTGATGCCACTGGCGGTGTTGTTGGTGCCACTGCTTGGCTCGCCAAAATTCCACATGTAGCTGGCTATGGGCCCTTCGGCATCGCTGGACAAGCCGCCGTTGACACTGACGCTCAAGGGGCTGGGGGTGTTGACCGAAGAGGTAAAGTTGGCTACTGGGGCGGTGTTGGCTACGGTGGGAGTTGTGATAACCGCCGTCGTAGTTCCCGCGCTGCAAGCCAAGCCGCCGCACACGGCATTTTGGCTGCCGTGCAAGCGCCATTGCGGTGGTTGGCCTGCGCTGAGCTTGACTGCGCTGGCCAATGTGCCAGAGCCTACAGCGCCTGTGGCAGAGACCAAGCTGCCGCGCAGCGTGCAGGTGGCCACGCTGGCGATGCAGGCAAAAAACGAGGGGCTGCTGATGGATATAGCCCCCGCATCAGCACGCAGACTGGCCAGCAGGCTGGTCTTGGTGACTGCGCCGTCTTTGTAGTTGTCGTCTATTAAATCGGCAAACGCTGCGCCTTGGCGGCCAGCCTGCGTGGCCGCTAAGCGGTTGATTTCATTGATGAAAGTGGCAATACCCGAGGTGTCTAGGCCGGGCAGCAGGGTTTGGCCATTTTGGGTGATTTGGGTGGCGCCGCTGCTGCTCTTGGTAACCAAGGTGGTGTCCAGCACGCCGTCGTAGCCTTTGCCGCTGCCGTCGGCTCTAAAAGGCATGGTAAGGGGCTCAAAGGTGTCGGGGTTGATGCCTTTGGCGGTGAGCTCGGCGGATAGGGCTTGGCGCAGCTTGGCAATGGCTTTGGCTACTTCTTGGGGGTTTTGGCTGACGATGGCGGCGGTGAGGTCAGCGGCGCCTGCTTTGCCTGCGGCTACAGCTATGGTGGAGGCTA
>JANPAK010000126.1:0-3100 GCA_031429925.1 Variovorax sp. | reverse complement strand
GAGCAAAAAGCCAACAACGGCTTTGTGCCCGGCTTGAAAAACACCCCCGAGGCCAAACCCCTAACCGTCAACATTCGCAAACCGCAAGGTGGCCACAGCGGACACTAATTTTGAAAGAAGCATCTCATGAAACTAACTATTAAATTCATAGCATTCTGCGCAGTGTTCATAACGGCCACTGCCGCTTTTTCTCATAGTAGCGCAGGTCACAGCAAGAAGGCAGGCCCTGTCGCAAAAGAACAAAAGGATTGGGGTATTGCAGGCGATGCCAAAACCGTCAAGCGCACCATCGTCATCAACATGACAGACAACATGCGTTTCTCACCAGACAAGATCGAGGTCAAACAGGGTGAAACGATCAGATTCGTTGTGAGCAATGCGGGAAAAATGATGCATGAATTCGTGATCGGTACGAAAAAAGAGCTCGATGCACACGCCATCCAGATGATGAAGTTTCCCAACATGGAACACGACGAGCCTTACATGGCACACGTGGGTCCAAGTAAAAAAGGAGAAATCATCTGGACATTCAATAAGGCGGGTGATTTTGACTTCGCTTGCCTCATCGCCGGGCATTACCAAGCGGGCATGGTCGGGAAAATCAAGGTGATCGCCAGTAACGGAGTTTCAAATGCAGATTCAAAAAAGTGAAGCCAGTCTTTCTAGAAGAGATGTACTCGGCAGAGCCCTCGCGCTCATCTCCGCTACCAGCTTGCTGGCCGCTTGCGGTGCCAAAGATACTGCACCCAGCGCTGCAAGCGCAACCGCCCCTGCCGCGCCCGGGGCCAATCAAGCGCCAGTGGGTATGGCGACTGTAGCCTTCATCGAAGTCTGGAAAACGCCGACCTGCGGCTGTTGCAAGCTATGGGTGGAGCATCTAGAAAAAGAAGGCTTCAAAGTCAAAGCCAATGACGTGCCGCAAACTGCGCCGATGCGCACCAAGCTAGGCATCCCAGACGATATGGGCTCATGCCATACCGGTCTCATCGCTGGCTTTGCCATCGAAGGTCATGTCCCGGCCAGCGAGATCAAGCGCTTGCTATCTGAGCCAGCTAGCCTGCGCGAGCAAGTGATCGGTCTATCCGTCCCAGGCATGCCGGTCGGCGCACCGGGTATGGAAATGGGTTCGAAGCGTGACAAATTCGATGTGATGCTCGTCCTCAAAAGCGGTCAACACCGCGTTTATCAATCTTATTCTTCCCTCGCTTAACGGAGCCTTATGATGAAAACCTCAACTCTGATTCTCTCAGCCACCCTGTCCGCGTTTGCGACTGGCAGCTTTGCGCAGGCCACTGCGCCCGCTGCGGTGCCTGCCCAAGCCTCCGCACCCATGGTCAAAGAGATGGCTGATGCTGAAGTTCGCAGAGTCGATAAAGACGCCAAGAAAGTGACGCTCAAGCATGGTCCCATCAAAAGCCTCGATATGCCGAGCATGACCATGGTGTTCCAGGTGCGTGACGAAAAGCTGCTCAATCAACTCGCTGCCGGGGATAAGATCAAATTCAGTGCGGAGCAGTTGCAAGGAGCATATGTGGTGACCGCGATTGAAAAAGTAGAAAAAAAATGATGGCGGATTTCAATTCACAGCAAACCACAAATCGTAGTCCAATGAAGCAGCGCTTACGCAGCATCTCTTTGGGCCTGCTCTTCGCCAGCCTTCAAACGGCCGCCCTCGGCTCGCCCGTGGGATTCAAGGACAGCTGGATGACGATGGGTGAACTGGGCAAGGATTATTCCGAAGCTAGCTTGATGTACACCTTCACTCCGCACACGGCTGTAGGCATTGGCGCGGTCGGGTTGAAGTACCAACATGGCGCTTTAGCGCATACCCGGCGAATCGAGATGGTGGATGCACATATCAACCACCGCTTGGCGCGCTGGAACTTCCCAGAAGCACAGGCCAACATCTACGTGCAGATGGGCATTGGCCAGGCAAGCGGAAACTACTTCGCTGGCCAGCAAACCGTGCTCCAGCCTGGCTTGCAATTGGATTACGAAACCCGCCGTGTCTATGCTGCCTTCAAATGGCACGGCAGCTATGCCAAAGCCTTTGATTACACGCGCTACAGCCTCGCAAGCGGCTTCTCGTTCTATAAAACGGAGTACG
Source organism: Variovorax sp. (assembly GCA_031429925.1). Lineage (GTDB taxonomy): Bacteria > Pseudomonadota > Gammaproteobacteria > Burkholderiales > Burkholderiaceae_C > JANMDU01. The sequence goes on along the minus strand of JANPAK010000126.1, from coordinate 993 downwards.
ACGAATGGCAGCCTTGGGCTGTTTTGGAGGCATCGCGAAAAGGTGCTGATCTGAAAGATGCCACGGAAATCACGCCATACCTCCGATTCATCCACAAAACGCTATTCATTGAAGCAGGAGCCCCTTTCCAAAAAGGGAAAAGCCAAGGGCTCAAAGTCAATTTCCGCTATACGTTTTAAAATTTCACCCCAAGGAGTTCAATATGAACACGATTTCCAAAGCTCTCAAATCCATAGCACTCTGCGCAGCATTCTTATCGGCCACTGCCCTATTTTCTTATGCACATGCAGCGGACGTGGCCAAAGTGACTGTCAATGGCATGGTTTGCGCATTCTGCGCACAAGGCATTGAAAAGACGATTTCCAAGATGCCGCAAACCAAAGCGGTGTATGTCAACTTAGACAAACGGATCGTCGCAGTCGAGCCAAAAGATGGTCAAAAACTCGATATGGCCAGAATCAAAGCGGGCATCGTGGACGCAGGCTACGACGTGGTTAAAACGGAAACCCTAGCCAATACCACGGTGGCCGCTGTGAAAGCCGAACTCACAGGCAAAAAGTGAGTGGTTCAGAGGCGTTCGCGCAAGCTGGTGACGGCGTTCAAGCAAGCCGCAGCAGCTTGCTGAGTTCGGCGCTGAGCCTGTTTGCCAGCAGCTCCACGCTGGTCTGCTGTGCGCTGCCTGCGCTGCTCGTTACATTGGGCGCTGGTGCGGCGCTCTCGGGCTTGGTGGGTGCATTTCCGCAAATCGTGTGGCTCTCAGAGCACAAGATCGGTCTGTTCAGCTTTGCCGGGCTCATGCTTGCAGCCAGTGGCGCGTTGCAATGGATCAACCGCACCGCGCCGTGCCCAATTGACCCCAGCCTGCGCGATGCCTGCCTGCGTACCCGCCGATTGTCAGTGCGTGTGTATTGGGTGAGTGTCGGGATCTACTTGGTTGGCGGATTTTTTGCGTTTGTATTGCCTAGATTGAGCGCATGAGAGGGTTTAAAGTAG
>JANPAK010000125.1:0-1829 GCA_031429925.1 Variovorax sp. | reverse complement strand
GGCCCACGGTTTGGACTCCCGCTTGCAGGATTTGCCTCGGGTTTCGTCTCCGGCACCGCGACAATTCACGCCATGGGCCAGCGCGCAAAGAATGAAGTATCCCTTGCCAATGCAGCAACCGCAGGCGCCGTGCTGTCGTCCATCGCAACCATCGTGCAGATGACGATATTGATCGGGCTGATACAAGCTGATCTGCTTCGCGTCATGGCCGCTCCTCTACTCGCAGGGGGCGTCGCAGCCTGCGCCTACGGCGTTTACTTTCTTTGGCGCAGCCCGAGTTCATCACCGTCGGATGCTTACACACAAGTAGGCCATCGGGCTTTCAGTCTGAAAGCATCATTTGGCTTTGCGGCCTTGCTGGCGTTGGTGATGCTGGCATCCGCAGCGCTCAATGCTTGGCTCGGAGAAAAAGGCATCATGCTGAGCGCATTGATCGGTGGCTTGGCCGACGCTCACTCTGCAGCCGCGTCCAGCGCATCGCTTATCGCCTCCGGGAAAATTGAAGTGTCTCAGGCGGTTCTGCCCATCTTGTTCGGTTTGACGGCCAACACCCTGACCAAGTGCTTCGTCGCGTCCGGCGCCGGTGGTTCAGTTTATGCACGAAAAATCATCCCTGGCTTGGTTTTCATGCTCGTTGCCGTCTGGGTTGGGTATGCAGGTGCGATAGCTCAGATGTGAGTCAATCTCTCAGCCTCTGGGAGTGCGCAAGACTGGGGTCTTCTTGCAAGTTGAAACTCCCCGGCTATGTCTTGAACGCGTTCCACAGCGTCCATAACCCAATCAACACGAAGCCCAGGCCAGCGACGATATTGAGTGTGCGTGGCGGGATGTATTTGCCCACGAGGGAGCCGGCGAGCACGCCAATCGCGGCCGACAGCGTGAGCGCAGCGCTGGCCGCGAGAAATACCGTCCATTTGCTCGGGCCGTTCTCTTGCGAGGCAAACAACATGGTTGCCAGCTGGGTTTTGTCGCCCAATTCAGCGAAAAAGACGGCGGCGAAGATAGTGAAAAAAGCTTGGAGTTGGGTTGCGGTGCTCATAGCGCATTGTGAACCTATCAGCTGTCACCGCGCCATCAAGCAGGCGACGCGGGTCGTTCACGCGGATAGCACTTGCACATTGAGCGGCGTTTTGGGCTGGCCATGCACCAGATACCCAATCAAATTGTCTGCCGCTAAATTGGCCATCGCTTTGCGCGTGGGCACACTGGCGCTGCCGATGTGGGGCGTGAGTACGACATTTTTGAGAGCAGTCAGCGCAGGATTGACGCGGGGTTCACCCTCAAAAACATCCAAGCCTGCACCCAAAATCTTATTCGCGGCAAGCGCTGCGGCCAAGGCGTTTTCGTCAATCAAACCGCCGCGCCCGATGTTGATCAGCGTGGCGGTGGGTTTCATCAGCGCGATCTCAGCAGCGCCGACCGTATGGTGGTTTTCAGCGGTGTAGGGCAAGACGAGCACGATGTGATCGGCCTGGGCAAACAGTTCTTGTTTGCTCACGTAGCGCGCCTTGACCTCTGCTTCCAGCTCGGGCGCGAGGCGTGAGCGGTTGTGATAAATCACCTGCATGCCAAAGCCAAGCGCACCGCGCTGCGCCACGGCGCGGCCAATGCGCCCCATGCCTAAGATGCCCAGCGTACTGCCATGAATGTCTGCGCCGCAAAACATGTCATAGCTCCATTTGTTCCACTGCCCGGAGCGCAAAAACGCTTCGCTCTCGCTGACGCGCCGAGCCGTGGCCATGAGCAGCGTGAATCCCAGATCAGCCGTGGTTTCCGTGAGCACGTCGGGGGCATTGGTGGCGAGTACGCCGGCGGCCGTCATCGCCGGC
>JANPAK010000124.1:0-1518 GCA_031429925.1 Variovorax sp. | reverse complement strand
CCTTGGCTCACATCGCCAAAGAGATGGAAAGCTGCACGCAAGGCGGCTTGAAAGTTCAGTTCAAGATGACGCCCAACGCTCGCACTGAGATCGAGCAAGCATTTGCAACGCAAGGTAAATCTGCTTTTGATGCAGCGGTGGTTTCCGGTGGTGTCTTTACCAACCTCAATGCTCTGGGTCAGATTCAGCCCATGACCGACTTGGTCGAAAAGTACAAAGCAAAATACAAGATCGAAGAGAACATGCTGGTGCGTGTGAACGGTCAAGTGATGGCGATTGCCTTCATGCAAAACGCGCAAAATCTTTACTACCGCAAAGATTTATTCGACAAGCATGGCATCAAGGTGCCCACCACTTATCCTGAAATGATCGCTGCCGCCCGTACGCTCAAAGAAAAAGAGCCCAGCATTGAGTTTCCAATCGCACAAACCTTCTCCAAAGGCTTTGACAGCCAAGTGGAGTTTGTCAACATGTTTGTCGGCAGCGGCGGCCGCTTCTTCAAGGCTGGTAGCGCACAACCTGATTTCAACAGCGAAGCCGGTGTACGCACCCTAGAAAACATGCGGGCCATGACCCAGTTCATGACGCCGAACTTCCTCGCCTCCAACAGCGATGATGTCATGAACCAATTCCAACAGGGGAAGGCGGCGATGGGCGTTCTCTGGGCATCTCGCGCGGCTCGCATGGACGACCCAGCGGCTTCAAAGATTGTTGGCAAAATGGAGTTTGCCGCAGCGCCCGCCATGGCCGCTGGCGGAAGAAGCGCGACGCATTTGTGGTGGGACGGCATGGTCATGCCCAAGAATCTCAATGCAGATCGCGAAACGGTCTTCCAAGTCATGATGGAATCGCTGGACGAAGAGACCATGAGAAGAGGCAACGACCTGACTGTTTGGATCCGCTCGGCTTATAAGCCAACGCGTTTTGCGACGGGCGTGACGGCATCGGCCAGAGCAGGTGCGCCGATCTGGCCGACTGAGCCCTTCTTCAGTTTAGCTCAAGGCGAGATCGGAAAAATCGTGCCCGAGGTGCTCACAGGTGCCATGGCACCGAGAGCAGCTTTGGATGCAGCAGCAGCGGCTTATGCGAAAGCAGCCGCTGAAAAAGGCTTCATCAAGTAAGCAACCGAATAGACTGGCTTGCCGTGAAAACCAAGACCTTCGCGCGCTTTGTGGCACCTTCTGTGCTGCTCATGCTCGCCCTGATGGCTGCGCCGCTGATCGTCACGTTCTACTTGTCGGTGCGCAATTGCGTGCCCGATATGGAGATCGTGAAGGTCCAGCAAAGCGGCCCGTTCGGCACGACCGAGAGCATCACTCAGCGCGTGAAGCTGGATGCAAGCGGCAAGCCCATTACCCTGTGCCGATTCGTCGGCCTTGATTACTATCGTAGCGTGCTTGGCGTTGGCTCGGCGCAAAGCGCCAACCCAGCTGACAATGCGCCGCCCGACGGCGCCAGCAGTCCAGCATCTAATCATCGGTCCAAGGAATTCACTGGCGCTTTGCGCTTTACGTTGCT
>JANPAK010000123.1:0-5552 GCA_031429925.1 Variovorax sp. | reverse complement strand
CCAAGCCGTGATCGCCGCCGTGCGGGAAGCTTTTGAGTTGCATAGCAGCGCCGAGGGCGACAGCTACCCCGTAGTGCGCGAGGCACTAGGCCAAGGGCCTGCGCCTGCGGTCTTTGGCATCAAATCGGGCGCGATTGAATCGCAACGCTTGGTCGGTTTGAAGGCTGCTGGCTTTTGGAGGCACAACCGTAGCTTAGGAATGCCTGCACACCAAGCCACCATCGTGCTCATCGACTCCCACACAGGCCGCGCGCAAGCCCTGCTCGATGGCAACGTGATCACCACCGCTCGCACAGGCGCTGCCGGCTATTGGGGCATTAGCCTTCTTTCTGCCCAAGCAGCGCGGCGTATCTGCGTGTTTGGCACGGGTGTGCAAGCCACGGTGCAGTTGGAATATGCGCTGCTGGCTCGACCGGCAGCCACGCAGGTGAGCTACATCAGCCACAACGCATTGCCCGATGTGGCTTTTGAGCAGCATTTCGCCAAGCTCTGTGATCTGCGCCACAGCACGCAGGCCAACGCTTCCGTGGAGACCGCAGACATCATCATCACAGCCACCCCTGGCCGCGCCGTGCTCTTTGATGTTGCATCGCTGCGCAGCGGCCAGCATATCAACGCCGTGGGCGCGGATACACGCGGCAAGCGCGAGCTGCCCCAAGGCGCATTGGACTTTGCCAGCCATGTGTGGGCCGACGATCTGGTCCAAGCCCGCGAGCTGGGCGAATGCCAATGGAGCCTAGGGCTCAAACTCCAAGAAATCGGCGAGCTTTTGCTCGATCACCAAACTTACACGCGCACGGCCATTGACCGCAGCGTGTTTGACATGACGGGCCTGGCCCTGCAGGATCTGTGCACCGCCCAAATGCTCGCCAAGGCTGCACAAGAGCGCGGCTTGGGGCAGCAAGTCGCTTGGCCGATGTGATCAAAGCTTGTGAATGCGTTGATCCGCAACGCGGTGTAAATCGCGATCAGTCACCAGCTGTGGCGCGATCTCTTGCAACGGCAGCAATACAAAAGCCCTGTCATGCATACGAGGATGCGGCACAGTGAGTACGGCGCTGTTGATCCTTGCACTGCCGTAGAACAATAGATCCAAGTCTAAGCTGCGCGGCGCGTTGCGATAAGGGCGCTCTCGCCCTGCTGTTCGCTCTAATTTTTGTAGCAAATTCAGCAATGAATACGCGGTCGAAGTGGTCAAAACCTTCACAACCGCATTGATATAGTCATCCCCACTGCTCTCGATCGGAGCGGAGCGATAAAGCGATGAGCTGCCCAGCAACTGCGTTTGCGGCAAAGCGCCAATCTGCCCCATCGCCTCACGCACTTTGCTCTGCGCATCACCCAAATTCGCACCGAGGGCGATGTAGGCAATCACGGGGTCACGAGCTAAAGCGGTATTGGGCATGCGTCAAATCCTAGCATGCAGCAATGCCTTTGCGCGATGCGCACAATGCACGAATGACACAACCTCAGGCTTTGCGCCATCTCGTTTTGATTTTGGGCGATCAGTTGGATGAACAGTCGTCGGCATTCGAGGGTTTTGATCCAAAACTTGATGCGGTGCTGATGATTGAAGCGCGCGAAGAATCCACGCATGTATGGAGCCACAAGATTCGCACCACGCTCTTCCTTTCCGCCATGCGGCATTTTGCGAAAAACTTGGAGACTCGAGGCTGGCAGGTGCTCTACCGGCAACTGGATCGAGAGGCCGATACCACGCTCGCGCAAGGCCTGCTCGCCGCCATCCAAGCGCATTCACCGCAAGCCGTGATTGGTGTTGAGCCGGGTGATTGGCGCGTCAAGCAGCAACTCGAGATCGCTATCACCCCTACAGCACTTGGCGCAGACTCTGTGAAGGATAGCGGCCAAAAAGTATCAAAAATCAGTATGGAATGGCGGTCCGATACGCATTTCCTGTGTGATTTACCGCAATTTCGCCAGTGGGCAGGAAAAAGCAGCACGCTACGCATGGAATTTTTCTACCGTGTAATGCGCAAAAAACATCACATCTTGATGGAAGGCAAAAAGGGCAACGCTGAACCTGTGGGTGGCCAATGGAATTTTGACGCGGATAATCGCAAAAGTTTTGGCAAAGCCGGCCCGCAAGGCGTACCGGCGCCGCGCGTGTATGCGCAAGGCGCGATCACGCAAGATGTGATCAAGATGGTGCGCAAAGAATTTGCTGATCATCCTGGCAACTTGGAGAGTTTCAATTGGCCCGTCACGCGCGAGCAGGCCTTGCAGGCGCTCGATGACTTCATCCAACTACGCCTACCCTTCTTCGGTCCGCATCAAGACGCCATGTGGACGAATTTAGATTTCGGCTGGCATGCCCTGCTCTCCTCCTCGCTCAATTTAAAGCTACTGAACCCGCTCGAAGTGATCCAAGCCGCTGAGAAGTGCTACCACGAGGGCAGGGTGGATTTACCCAGCGTAGAAGGCTTCATTCGGCAAATCCTCGGCTGGCGCGAGTTCATGCGTGGCGTGTATTTTCTCGACATGCCTCAATTGGCACAAGACAATTTCTATGATCATCAAAACCCTCTTCCCAAGTGGTATTGGAGTGGCGATACCCAGATGAATTGCATGAGAAATGCGATTTCCCAGACGCTGCAAAACGGCTACTCGCATCACATCCAGCGCTTGATGATCACTGGCATGTTTGGCGTGACTGCGCAAATCAAGCCGCAAGCACTGTGTGATTGGTATTTGGCGGTATATGTTGATGCCGTGGAGTGGGTGGAACTTCCTAACACCGCAGGCATGGCGCTCTTTGCCAATGGTGGGCGCTTTACGAGCAAGCCCTATATGGCCAGCGGTGCCTATGTAAAACGCATGAGCAATTATTGCAAGGGCTGCAAGTATTCACCCGAGGCGCGTACTGGCGAAGATGCTTGCCCGATGACGGTTTTGTATTGGAATTTCTTAGATGTGCACGAGAAAGAGTTTGCTGGCAATCCACGTACTGCGCTGATGGTGAAAAATTTACAAAGAATTTCCATCGAAGAGCGGACGGCTATACGCGCTAGGGCTAACGAGATGCTGGACCGCTTGGATGCGCTTTAAAACTACTGCGGTTGTAAAGCCTGCCCAACGGGTAGGCTTTATAACCCGTTTAAAGAACGCGATTGAACCAAAGCACCGATAAGGACGCGGAAATAACTGCCAGCATGGCAGCAAGCAAGGCAAGAAGTCCAGAAATCTCTGTCTCCTTAGTTTCCGTCGAAATCCTCGAGCTGAGTTTCTCATACACCTTGGTCAAATCTGTCGCACTGCCGGCATAGAAGTAGTCAGCTGCTGTGCGGCTTGCCACTGCTTTCAACGTCTCTTCATCAAGCCGGACGCGCATGCTCCAGCCCTCAAAGCCAATGGTCTCACCATCGACTGTGCCAATACCCACCGTGTAAACGCGCACACCGCGATCTGCGGCCATCTTCGAGGCCTCCATCGGGTCCACGCCTGTGGTGCGCTGGCCATCCGTCAACATGATCACAGCAGCCGAGTTGTACGAGCCAGGCGGCACAGGCACGTGCTCCTTTTTCTCTTTGGGCGGTTCATTCAGCGAACGCCCCATCGGGCGATTGTTGCCCATGCCACCACCACCCATTTGAGCAAGCTCAATGCCCGCATCGGGAAACAGCGTGGCCAGAGAAATCACAATCGCATTACCGGTAGCTGTGCCGCGCTGCATTTGGAATCGATCAATCGCTTGCACCAAATCTTCACGATTGAGCGTGGGATATTGCGCCACCTGCGCTGCTCCTGCAAAAGCCACGATGCCTACCTTTACCTCGCGAGGCAAGGTTTCTAGAAACTTCTTCGCAGCAGCTTGCATCGCGATAAAGCGCGTCGGCTGGATATCCGTTGCGCGCATGCTGCCGCTCACATCCAGCGCCAATATGATGGTTTTTTGGTTCGATGGCAGCGTGATCACCGCCATCGGCCTGGCAGCCGCAAAAAGCATAGCAGCTAACGCAAACAGGAAAAGGGCCGGAGGCACATGACGCCTCCACGCCGCTTGCCCGGCTGCCGCTTGTTTGATGATCGAGAGCGAGGAAAAACTCGCGGCCATTTTGCGGCGGCGCTTAAGCAACCACATGTACCAGAGAACGAGCAAGGGCAGCAAGAGAAGCAGCCACAGAAACTCTGGCCAAAGAAAATTCACTCCGGGGAATTTCATGGTTCAGGCTGCCTTTTGAATGGGGGGCGCTGCAAAACGACGGCTCTTGCGGCGGCGCAGTGCTGCAAAACGGATCAAGGCATCAGCGATATCAACGTCGGTTGACAGTTCAAGCGTATCCACCCCCGAGCGGACCAATGCCTCGCGCAAAAGTGCCTCTTTTTCGGTCGAAATCTCAGCGAAACGCCGGCGAAAACCGGGACTACAATCGACCAACTGCGTCTCGCCGGTTTCGGCATCGCGAAAAGTGATCAATCCGAAGTCGGGCAACTGCAACTCCAGCGGGTCTGTCAAGCGCACTGCGACCACATCATGTCGGCGTGCCAGCTGTTGCAATGGTTTGTCCCAACCCGGTGCACTGAAAAAATCGGAGACGACAAACACTGTGCTGCGCCGCTTGATCACATGCGCTGCAGCATCGAGCAACCCGGCCAGCTGCGTCTCTTGCTTGCCAACTTTGGCGCGGTGCGAGAGCAGCTCATGCGCCAAATGCAGTACGTGTCGACGGCCCGAGCCCGTGGGCAACATCTTGTCTAGGCCAGAGCCATCGCCCCCCCCATACATCAGTGCACCCACCCGATTGCCATGCCCCGTGAGCACGCGGGCCAGCGTGACAGCCAGTTCAATACACACATCGCGCTTGCGCCGTGCACCGGAGCCGAAATCCACCGAAGCGCTCAGATCAAGCACAAACCAAGCGGCCATCTCACGATCTTCGGTGAACACGCGCACATGCGGCATGCCGGTGCGCGCCGTGACGTTCCAATCAATATGGCGCACATCGTCATGCGATTGATATTCCCGCAGATCTGCAAAATCTAAGCCCGCTCCACGAAACAAAGTGCGATAGTCGCCTTGCAACACACCATCGAGGCGGCGAATCGTCGTCCATTCCAACCGCTTGAGCAACGCCTCTGCGCCGCTTGGTGCACCTAGGACAGGCTGATCCGCCTGAACCGGCTCAGTTGCGGGTGGGGAGAACGAGAAAGTCTTACGCAGCCAGCTTTTCATCGGCATCCACATGCTTAAGTGGCTTTGGCGGCGCTGGGATCGCGTGCATGATCTGCGCAATCAACGCATCCGGTGTGAGCCCTGCAGAGAGGGCGTCATACGAGAGCACCACGCGGTGGCGCAGCACTTCGGGCACCAAATCGGTCATATCTTCCGGCAGCGCGTATCGACGGCCACGCAGCAAGGCCAAAGCCCGTGCACCCTCTGTCAAACCGATGGTGGCTCGCGGGCTCGCACCAAACGTGATTTGCGAACGCAGTTCTTTCAAACCGTGCTTTTCTGGCGTGCGGGTGCAGGTGACGATTTTCACCGCATACTCGATCAACGAAGGGTCAACATAAACCTCACGGCATTGCTTTTG
>JANPAK010000122.1:0-3776 GCA_031429925.1 Variovorax sp. | reverse complement strand
AGTTGCCCACTCTCAACCTTACCATGATGCCCTTCATCATTGATTCCTACGCCCAAGGCTGGAAGTTCTACGATGAGTCCAAGTGGCTCAAGGAGCAGTTCGACAAAGCGCCCGCCAAAGGTTTTCGCTTCTTGGCCACTTGGGAAGCGGGTTTTCGTAATATGACGACTCGAGAGCCGCTCAACAGTCCCGATGATGCGAACGGCAAAAAACTACGCACGTTCCCCAATGAAATGATGCGCTGGCAGTTAGAGGCCATGGGCTTTGGCATCCAAATCATGCCTTTGCCCGAGGTGTATCTGGCCATCCAGCAAGGCGCTGTCTCGGGCCAAGAAAATCCAATCGACACGATTGCCTCCAACAAATTCTACGAAGTCGCGCCTCACGTGACACTGACGAATCACGTCTATAGCCCGATTCCGATGGCGATTTCCGAGCGCACTTGGCAACGCTTGTCTCCCGCGGATCGCGAGGCTGTTTCTCGTGCGGCCCGCGAAGTCGCGCCGTTCCAGCGCGCATTCATCCGGGATAACGACGAAAAGCTCTTGGCCGATATGGCTGCTAAAGGCGCCAAGATCAACCGCAAGCCGAACACTGAAGCCTTCCGAAAGTCGGTCGAGCCCGTCTACGCCAAAGCACGTGAAAAGTACGGCGCAGACGTCGACAAAGTCTTGGCAGAAGCAGCCGCCGTTCGCAAAGCAGTGAAGTAAGCCCGAAGATAGGAAACCGTCATCATGCAAGCTCAGCCTTTCGCGTCCGCGCAGGCCATATCGCTCGAAGCCGAATCTGGCCCACCGTTGGTGCCATTGCCCTTGTGGCTCAAAACCATCGCTCGGGTCGTAGATTTATCCGTGATCGTGCTTGGCGGCTCTCTTGCGCTGCTGATCTTTGGGAACGTCGTGCTACGGATGTTCGGCAAAGATTTGGCTTGGCTGCTGGAGCTGGGCGAAATGATGATGGTTTGGGTGACTTTCTTGGGCGGCGCAGCTGCTGCTCAGCGCGGTGCTCACATGAGTATCAACGAGTTTCTTGACAAGCTGGACACTGCAAAGCGGCGCCTGGCGGACGCTGCAGTGCAGCTGTTCTCTCTCGCGGTGATGGCTGCCGTTTTTGTCTATGGCATCAAGATTGTTCAAACCAGTTGGGACAATGTGTTGACCACTTTGGAGTGGCCGATGGCCTGGCAGTACATGCCCTTGCCACTCGGTTCGGGCTTGATGGTTCTTTTCATCGCCTATGACCTTTGGCTGATTTTCCGGGGTATTCCCCGCGAGCAACGCTATCCCCAAGATCTGTAAAGGACACCGTCATGCTCGCTCTAGTTATCTTTGGCTCGTTCTTCGCGCTCGCGCTCGCCGGCATTCCGCTGATGGTATCGCTGCTGGCCACGACAGTGGGCGTTGTCACGCTCTACGGCATGCAGTACCCGCTCGAAAGCGTCTTCCTTGCTTTCATTGGCGGTGTGGAGCCCTTCATTTTGATCGCTGTACCGCTATTCGTTTTCACCGGGGAACTGCTGGCCCAGGGCGGTGTGGGTAAGCGCATTGTGAGTTTCGCAAATGTGTTGTTCGGTTGGCTGCCCGGCGGTCTGGGTGTCGTTACGGTTGTCTCTTGCTTGCTGTTTGGCGGCGTATCCGGCTCAGCGATTGCAGATACAGCAGCGATCGGCTCGTTGGTGATTCCCGCCATGTTGGCCAAGGGTTACTCGCGCGGCTTTTCCGCCGCTTTGGTAGCCGTAGCTGGCACCTTGGCGCTGCTCATGCCATTGTCGATTCCCTTCCTCGTGTATGCCTTCATTTCGGGGGTATCGATGCGCACATTGTCAATGGCAGGCTTGGTGCCAGCCATCATTTCCGCGCTTGCTTTGATCGCCATTTGCATGTGGCACGGCAGAAAAACTGGCGTGGATAAGGGCGGCAAGCCCGCTTCGCTGGCCGAAATTTACCGCGCAGCGCTCGCCGCAGGCCCCGCACTTTTGATGCCGGTCTTCATCATCGGCGGAATCTGGTCGGGCTACTTTACGCCTACCGAGGCTGCGGCCGTAGCCGTGGTGTATGGCTTGTTTGTATCGATGGTCGTTTACAGAGATTTATCATTTAAAGACATCCCTAATCTGTTGCTCAAAGCTTTCATGACCAGCGCCACTGTGATGCTGGTGATCGGTGCAACCGGCGCTTTGGCTTGGCTCATCACGGCTGAGGGCGTTGCGCAGCAACTGGCTGATTGGGTTGGCTCTGTGGCACATGTTAAGTGGGTCTTCTTGATCATGCTCAACATCGCCTTGGTGCTGCTTGGGATTTTTATCGAGCCTCTGCCCGCCCTGCTGATGGCCGCACCGCTCTTCCTGCCTCTAGCCATGGCCTTCAAGATGGATTTGGTTCACATGGGTGTGATCATGACGGCGAACCTAGCGATTGCGCTGTACACGCCACCCGTGGGAGGCACATTGTTCGTTGCAGCTAAATTAGCGAAGGCATCGATCAGCGAAATCACACACCACCTGTGGATCATGATGGCCGCCACGTTCAGTGTCGTGATGCTCATCACTTATGTGCCTGAGCTCACGGCTTGGCTGCCTAGGCTACTTGCGTCATTGGGCTGAAATCAACTGTTGAAGAGAAATGCAACATGTTTGTCATCACCGTTGATTTTCAGATCCACCCCGGGCAGATGGACGCCTTTATGGTGGGCATGCAAGCGAACGCGAAGGCATCGCTCGATCTCGAAGAGCACTGCCTGCAATTTGATGTCTGTGTCAGCACTAGCAAGCCCAATCATGTGTTCCTTTACGAGGTTTATCGGCGGGCAGAAGACTTTGATGCGCATTTGAAGATGCCGCATTTTCTCGAATTCAATGCCAAGAGCGCAACACAGGTGATGAGCAAGACGGTTAACACTTTTGATCGCGTGGCAAACGCGACGTCGTCATAGTCCTATGCTTTGGGCAATGGATCGCACTCATAATGCCTTGTCCACCAAACATCGCTCAACTGCTCGTGTAGCCATTCAACGAAGCCGCTGACTTTGGCAGGCACCATGCGCGGCGAAGGGTAAACAGCATGGATATCTTGTGTCGGCAGCTTCCAATCACTGAGCAAAGTGACCAAGGCGCCGCTCTTGACCGCCCCGTGTACGACGTAAGTTGGCAACGCGGCAATGCCGAGGTCAGCGCAGGCGGCTGTCATCAGCGCCGATTTGTTGTTCGAGCGCATCGGGCCCTTGAGTTGCACCGTCAGCTCTTCGCCTTGCGCCCCATGGAAATGCCAACGCGAATCGTTTTGCACCGTGCTGATGATGAGTGCATCGTGGGCGGTGAGATCAAAAGGCGACTGCGGCTGCCCGCGGCGCGAGAGATAGCCCGGAGACGCAACCACCGACCATGGATTGCGCCCTAGGTAACGTGCGCCCAGTGTGGAGTCCGCTAACCGCCCCATACGAATCGCGACATCAATCCCCTGCTCCACCATATCTACAAAGTGGTCATCAAAAAGCAGTTCGATTTGCACTTTGGGATTGATCTGCAGAAATCGCAGCACCAAAGGTGCCAGCACGCGCCGGCCAAAATCCATAGTAGTGCTCACCCGCATAGCGCCTTGCATCTGTGATTGCATCAAGCCTGCTACGTTTTGTGCTTCGTCAACGTGGTGTGCGATCAACTTGCATTTCTCGTAATACACGATGCCCACTTCGGTCGGGGTGACGCCATGCGTACTTCGATGAAGCAGACGCGAGCCCAGTTGCTTTTCCATCTGCGCAATCAGCTTGGTCGCCGACGG
>JANPAK010000121.1:0-29506 GCA_031429925.1 Variovorax sp. | reverse complement strand
CCTTACCTTCCCTCAGATCATCACCGAGGTTCTTGCCCATGTTCGTGGCTTGCCCCTCGTAATCTAGGATATCGTCAACGACTTGAAACGCGGTCCCGAGGGCTTGCCCATAAGTCGCGCACGCTTGCTCAGTTTCGTCGTCGCTGTTTGCAAGCACCGCAGCAAGTCGCGCACTGGCTTCAAACAGCTTGGCTGTCTTGGAGCGAATCACACGCAGATATGCATCCTCATCCAAGGACGCATCGTGCATATTCATCAACTGCATGACCTCACCCTCAGCGATCACATTGGTCGCCTCTGACAGGATCTCCATCACGCGCATTGAAGCGCATTCCACCATCATCTGAAAACCACGCGAGTAAAGAAAATCACCCACCAAAACGCTTGCAGCGTTGCCAAAAGACTCATTGGCGGTCGGACGCCCACGTCGCAAAGTGGATGCATCGACGACATCATCATGTAAGAGAGTCGCGGTGTGAATAAACTCCACCACGGCCGCCAACTGAAATCTTGTCGTCCGAACACATCCAAGGGCACCGCAGACAAGCAGCAGCAATGCTGGGCGCAAACGCTTACCGCCAGCGGAAACAATATAGCGCCCAATTTGACCGACCAGCGGCACGTCAGATGCCAAGCGTTGCGCAATGACGGCATCAACTTGCGCCATGTCAGCAGAAATTAGCGCAAGTGGGGGATTTGTCGCGCTGTCCCAGGATTTCATAGAAATAGACAAAGCATCGCCTAAGAAAGTGGATCTGGCGCATCGCGCTCAAAGCTCCTTGGGCACTGAGTTTAAGCGATGGCCGCATCCCATCTGCTTCGTTTGAGTCACAAACCATCGCAGGACGTGCACAAAGGGTCAAATCGTGATTCAGGACAGGCGTCGCGGTCAAGCTATAATTATTGGTTGTGCGCAAAGAGCTCGAGTGCTTTGTGTGCAATCCGAGGCCTTCTGTTGGAGTTGCGTCGGCGTCAAGGCTCTTGCAGCTTTGACAATTTCCCGGAAATTGTTTTCTGTTTATAAAACCTTTAGGACTTGAAATGAAAAAAACCCTAGTATTGGCCTCGTTGATGGCCGCAATCGCTTTGGCCGCCTGTGGCAAGAAGCCTGAGGCTGCTGCTCCTGCACCAGCTCCTGCCGCCGCTGCGCCCGCACCAGCGCCTGCCGCTGCTGCGTCCGCCGTTGCTGGCGCTGCCTCTGCTGTTGCTGGCGCTGCCGTCAGTGCTGCTTCTGGCGCCGTTGCCGCTGGCGCCGGTGCTGCCGACGCTGCTAAAGCTGCTGCTGGCGCTGCTGCCGGTGCTGCTGCTGGTGCCGCGACCGATGCTGCAAAAGCTGCCGCTGAAGCCGCTAAGAAGGCTGTTGAGCCGAAGAAGTAATCCTCACGGATTTTTCTTCCATGAAAAAAGCGCCCTAGGGCGCTTTTTTCATTTCTAAATCCGAACCGAATCAGTCGCGTTCGCCACCAAAAATCCCGAGCAATGCAAGCAGGCTTTGGAAGACGTTAAAGATATCCAAGTACAACGCCAAAGTTGCGCTGATGTAATTGGTCTCTCCACCGTCAATGATTTGCTTCAGGTCATAGAGCATATAGGCTGAGAAAATCCCGATGCACATCACGCTGATCACGGCCATGCCAATGGTCGAACCAATGAAGACATTGATGATGCCGCCAACCATCACAGCGAGCGCGCCGACAAACAGCCACTTACCCATCCCCGACAAATCACGCTTGATCACGCTTGCC
The DNA here is from genome assembly GCA_031429925.1 of Variovorax sp. Taxonomy (GTDB): domain Bacteria; phylum Pseudomonadota; class Gammaproteobacteria; order Burkholderiales; family Burkholderiaceae_C; genus JANMDU01. Next base: position 27,761 of record JANPAK010000121.1, on the reverse strand, counting down.
AAAGAGGCCATCACGAAGAAAATGCCCGCCGTTCCTGCAAATGCAGTCATGATCAATTCGCTGCCGTTCTTAAAACCCAGCACCATCGCCAGCATGCGCGAGAGCATCAGGCCCATGAAGAAGGTAAATGCCAGTAAAACGGGCACACCAGCCGCTGAGTTTTTTGTCTTCTCGATGGCATACATAAAGCCAAATGCACCACCTAGGAAAACAATGAGGCCCATAAAGCCGGTCAATCCTTTGGTGATTCCGGTCGAAACACCCAGCCACGCACCAAGCACTGTGGGCAACAAGCTCAGTGCCAACAGCCAGTAGGTGTTGCGCAGTACGCGGTTGCGCTCGGTGCCGCCAATGATGGCGCCTTGGTTCAAAACAATAGGTTCGCTCATGAAAATACTCCTTCAAAACTGCGATGAAACATACAGCTTGGCGGGATTTTAGGGTAAATCGATCCGAACGTCAGCCTTCTGCGGATTCCTACTTTTTGTATGGATTCTTTTGCTCTGCATAGCCCCTATGACCCATCCAGCAGCGGTTATGCTAGGCAACTTTTACACCTAGACAAACTGGACTACCCATGAAAACCAAATCGATGCTCGAATCCGCTGACGTCAAAACCATCCTTGGCGCTGCCGAAAAAGAAGCCCTCGCCAACAATTGGGCCGTGACCATTGCCGTCGTCGACGATGGCGGCCATTTGCTCGGTTTGCAGCGTTTGGACGGTGTGGCAGCGATTTCTGCCCATATTGCACCTGCCAAAGCGCACACAGCCGCACTCGGTCGCCGTGAGAGCAAGATTTATGAAGACATCATCAATCAGGGCCGTACCAGTTTCCTGAGCGCACCTTTGCTGACGGGCATGCTGGAAGGCGGCGTGCCGATCGTGAAAGATGGCATCGTGATCGGCGCCGTTGGCGTCAGTGGCGTGAAATCGAGCGAAGATGTTCAGATTGCGAAAGCTGGCATTGCGGCGCTTGGGCTCTAAAAATCAAGCACTTTTAGCGTTTTACCCTTGTATATACTGCGCAATGCGCTATTAATATAGTAGCGTCTACAGTAGCACGATGTCGTACAGTTCTTGTACCATCGTGCTCTCCGATTGCAGCGAAATCGGCTTACCGATGAAGTCCGACAAGCCAGCCAAGTGCTGGCTTTCTTCATCCAGGAACAGCTCGATCACTTGAGGCGCTGCAATCACGCGAAACTCTTTCGGATTGAATTGCCGAGCTTCCCGCAAAATCTCACGCAGAATGTCATACGCCACGGACCGTGGCGTCTTGACGCTGCCTTTGCCTTGGCAGGCCGGACAGGGCTCGCAGAGCATGTGAGCGAGCGACTCCCGGGTACGTTTGCGTGTCATTTCCACCAAACCCAGCGGAGAGAAGTTACCAGCCGCATGCGTTTTTGTGCGGTCTCGGGCCAGCTGCTTGTTCAACTCAGCCAAGACTTGTTCCCGGTGCTCGGGTCGAAGCATATCGATGAAATCGGCGATGATGACGCCGCCCAAGTTGCGCAGACGCAACTGTCGGGCCATCGCACCCGCCGCTTCCAGATTGGTTTTGAAGATCGTGTCGTCAAAATTTCGCGCGCCCACGAAGCCGCCGGTGTTCACGTCAATGGTGGTCAGTGCCTCAGTTTGGTCAATGATCAAGTAGCCGCCTGATTTCAGTTCCACGCGGCGATCCATCGCTTTGGCCACTTCTTCATCCACATTGAATAGATCGAAGATCGGGCGCTCGCCTTTGTAGAGCCGCAACTTTTCAGCCGCTTGCGGCATGAATTCTTTGCCGTAAGCCAAGAGCGCATCAAACTGCTCACGCGAGTCAATGCGAATCAATTGGGTTTCCTCGCTGGCCACATCGCGCAAAACGCGCTGCAACAGGCTGGCATCTGTATGCAAAATCGACTGTGGAGGCAGTTGTGCCGCACTTCGCTTGATGCGCTGCCAGGCCTTGAGTAAATAGGTGATGTCATCTTTCAGCTCGGCATCGCTCGCCTCTTCCGCATTGGTCCGCAAGATAAAGCCACCGCCCAGAAATTGCTGCTGAGCGGCATGGGCGTCCCACAGCTTTTGCACGCGTGCCCGCAAGCTCTCGCGTTGCTCGGGTGGGATTTTTTGCGAGATGCCAATGTGATCGTCTTGCGGTAGAAACACCAACTGCCTCCCGGCCAAGCTGATCTGGCTGGACAACCTCGCCCCCTTGGAGCCAATCGGATCCTTGATGACCTGCACCATGATGGCCTGGCCTTCAAACACCTGCTTTTCAATCGGTACGATCGGCTGGGCGGCCGTGGCCGCGCGTGGTGTACTGTCCGAATAGCGCGCATGGACCGAACTGGCTAAATCTGCCACATGCAAAAACGCTGCACGCTCCAAGCCAATGTCGATAAAGGCCGACTGCATACCCGGCAGCACGCGCGCCACTTTACCCAAGTAAACGTTACCGACCAAGCCGCGCTCTAGCGTCCGCTCGATGTGTAGCTCTTGAACGGCGCCATTTTCAATCAGCGCCACCCGCGTTTCCTGCGGGCTCCAGTTAATCAGAATATCGTGTTGCATAGATCCAAAGGTAGCACGTCAGGGGTTACAGCATTCTCAGTTGCTGCAACAACTGCGCCGTCTCATGCATCGGCAGGCCCATGATCCCACTGTAGCTGCCGCTGATATGGGAAATATAGGCTGCTGCCCTACCCTGAATCGCATAAGCGCCAGCTTTACCCATCGGCTCGCCGCTTGCGGCATAAGCCTTGATCTGCTTGGGCGTCATCGCACAAAATGTCACCGTGGACACCGATAGCGCTGAAAGCCGCCGAGCGCCACTTTGCAGCGATACTGCAGTGAGCACCCGATGCGTTTTGCCCGAAAGCGCAGACAGCATCCGCGCAGCATCAGTCTCACTCTGCGGCTTGCCATACATGATCCGCCCCAAGGCAACCGTCGTATCCGAGCAAAGCACTGGTGCCGCAGCGAAACCTCGGCTCTTTCGGCGCTCCAAAGCTGCATCGAGCTTGAGCCCCGTCACCCGCTGCACATAAGCGGCAGGGGTTTCATTCTTCAACGCCACCTCCAGCGCCTCGGCATCTTCATCAGCGCCCGGCACCAGCAGCTCAAACTTCACGCCCAACAACTCCAGGAGCTGAGCGCGGCGAGGGCTTTGGGAGGCGAGGTAGATCGATTTATTCACGATGATAAGGATGTCCGGCGTTCACGGACCAAGCGCGGTAAAGTTGCTCAACCAGCAAGACGCGAACCATGGCATGCGGTAAGGTGAGGTCAGACAGGCGAATGCTTTCCTGTGCGCCTTTGCGAAATTCGGGATCAAGGCCATCCGGCCCGCCGATCACCAAGGCCACATCGGTGCCGCCAAGTTGCCATTCTGTGAGACGGGCGGCGAGCTGAACCGTGGAGGTAGCCTTGCCGCGCTCATCGAGCACGACAGTGCGCGTGCCTTTGGGGATGGCCGCTTCAATGCGCTCGCGCTCGGCAAGCATGAGGGCAGCGATGTTTTTATTGTTGGTGCGAGGTTCGGTCTTGATGGCTTTGAGCTCAATTTTGAGCTCGGGCGGGAAGCGCTTGGCGTAATCCTCCCAAGCAGTTTGTGCCCAATCGGGCACCCGCTGGCCAACGGCGACCACCAACAGCTTCATGCCGATTTTTTGGCTGCGGCTTTCTTGGCGGGCGCGGTTTTGGCTGCGACCTTTTTCGCAGCCACTTTTTTGGCTACCGCCTGCGGCGAAGCTTTAGCTACCGTCTTCTGGACCGAAGCCTTCTTGGCGACGGCTTTCTTGGCGGGAGCAGCTTTGGCGGCTTGAATTGCCACCTTCTTTGTAGCACTCTGCGAAGATTTTTTGTCCGCCGCAGGCTTTTTAGCCTTAGAAAGCGTGGCATATACCTGCTTTTCCACGTCTTTTTCCGTTGTGGCGTGTTTCAGGCGCACTGGCTTTTCGCCCCAGATGTCTTCGAGGTGGTAATACTGGCGGATCGCCGGTTGCATGATGTGGACCACAGCGGGGCCGCAATCGACGATGATCCATTCGCCATTTTCTTCACCTTCAATCCGAGGCTTGCCGAAACCCGCCTCCTTCACGGCGTCGCGCACGCTCATAGCAAGCGCCTTGGTTTGGCGGTTGGAGGTGCCGCTGGCAACAATCACGCGCTCAAACAAACTCGATAGGTGCTCTGTATCAAACACCATGAGATTCTGAGCCTTCACATCTTCTAAGCCATCAACAATCGCCTTTTGCAGCTTGGTGACATCGCGCTTGGCGGCAGTTTCGATTTTTCCAACGGCTAGCGGCGCTTGGCGGCTACTGATGTGGGAGGCTTTTTTCGTGATCATGAAGTGTGTTTCAGGTGGGTCTGTAGAGATGGTGTTCTGCAATATACCTTGCTACCAAGGGATTGACCAGTTTCTCTAAATGGTCCGTCTGGATGTCCGCGGTTGCCGACAGCGCGCGAATGGCGCTCGCACTAACAGCCATGCTAGGCATCTCAATGGGAATGTAGCTTATTTTACTCGGGATTGCAGCCGCATCTTTGGCGCGGTTTAAGTGGTCTGCCCTTTCAGAATCAGCGCGAAGCGCTACCAAAAGCGTAGCAATTTTCAGAATATCTAGAGATCGATGCCAACCCGCAAAAGCATCCAGTTGATCCTGACCCAACAAAAGATACAGTTGAGCGCCTGCATGCTCCCGTTGGAGCTCCTCAAGACTATCGACCGTATAGGTGGGGCCACTGCGTCGGATCTCTCGATCATCAATGTTTGCCGACGCGATCTCGCCAAACGCCAAGTGTGCCATTGCAAGCCGGTGTGCTGCCGGGCTAAGCTCGCGGCGTTTGTGCCAAGCGTGGCCTGTGGGCAGAATCACCAAGTGATCTAGCGCGTGCTGCTGTATGGCCGCCTGCGCCAAGGCTGCATGCGCCAAATGGGGTGGGTCAAAAGCACCCCCATAGACGCCCACTCTACGATTCGTACTCAAGCCCAATCCCTAGGCACCAAAAACCGCTCATACAGCTCGCCCTCGGGAGTAGCACTGCGCGGACGACGCTTGTAGGCCCAGCTCGCCATCGGTGGCATGCTCATCAAGATCGACTCAGTGCGCCCGCCGGACTGCAAGCCAAAATGGGTACCACGGTCCCACACCAAATTGAACTCTACATATCGCCCGCGGCGATAGAGCTGGAAATCCCTCTCGCGCTTGCCAAAAGCGGCATTGCAGCGCTTTTCGACAATCGGCAAGTAAGCAGGTACGAAAGCATTTCCGATGGCTTGGATGAGATTAAAGCCATTGTCAAAACCACCTTCATTAAAGTCGTCCATGAAGATGCCGCCGATGCCGCGCTGCTCCTTGCGATGTTTGAGATAGAAATACTCATCACACCATTTTTTGAACTTCGGGTACTTATCCTTCCCAAAGGGAGCCACTGCCATTTGGCAAGTGGTGTGGAAATGCACGGCGTCTTCATCAAACCCATAAAACGGCGTCAAGTCCATGCCGCCGCCAAACCAGAACACGGGCTCACCCGCAGGGGTATTGGCGGCAAGCATTCGCACATTCATATGAACCGTCGGTGCATAGGGGTTGTGAGGATGGAAAACCAGTGAAACACCCAATGCCTCAAACGGAGACCCTGAAAGCTCCGGACGATGCTGCGTAGCCGAGGGCGGCAATTTTGGTCCGCGCACGTGTGAAAAGCCACAGCCGGCTCGTTCAAACATGCCGCCTTGCTCCAAAATGCACGTGATCCCATCGCCCTGAAGAGGTTCCGACGGTCGTTTTTTCCATACATCTTTCTGAAATTCGGTGCCGTCAGCCATTCCGAAGGTGGAAACGATGCTTTCCTGCAAATCCAGCAAATAGGTTCGAACGTTCTCAATACTCATGATTGAGATGGTAAGTCAGTTTCCTGGCTTCACGACCATCTCGCTGCGATCGATCGATGCATCAAGCAATACCACTGGCGCCATATTGGCCGGCCGAAGCCCCTTGGCAAGCGCACATGCCGCCGCAATACGCGCCATATCTTGATCGGCATCTCCAGACAATTTGAGGAACTGGGTGAGCTGACAAACACGCTGAGGATAGTCAAGCGTGACGATCAAGACGGGCACGTCTGCTTGGCAGGCAACGCGATAAAACCCGCTGCGCCAACCAGGAATGTATTTGCGGGTGCCTTCAGGGGCAAGGCCGAGCCAAAAGTACTCGCCACACGCCTTGTGCTCCATCATGATGCGAGCCATCTCGCGGGCCATACCTTGGCTCGTAGTCCGGGCAACGGGGACACCACCAATCCAACGCAGCCAAGCACCCAGCAACGGGATATTGAACAACTTGTCTTTGCCCCAGAACTTCACCTGCACCCCGACAGCCCATTTGACCAAGAACATCAGCGGTGCATCCCAGTTACTCGTGTGCGGGTAAACCACCGCGACACCTTGCATGGTCGGAAAGCCATCAAACTCTACGCGCCACCCCAGAAGGCGCAAGAAGGCTCGAGCCATTGCGCTGCCTTTGAATTGATAGGGATGCGGCAGAGGAAAATCGCTCACGGATCGATGAACTCGAGTTACTTCACCCCACGATACCCAATATCGCGCCTGTATTGCATCCCGTCAAACCCTATCCCCTGAATCACCTGCGCCACACGCGCCTGCGCTTGCTTTACCGAATCGGCCAGCGCCGTGGCGCAAAGCACACGGCCGCCGCTGACCAAGGTTTTACCGTCTTGGCGCGTGGTACCGGCATGAAACACAACCACATCCTCGCCCACCGAAGAATCACCCGTTGGCAAACCGTTGATCACATCGCCTTTACGCGGGTTCATCGGATAGCCGTGCGCGGCGAGCACCACGCCAAGCGCGACGCGCCGATCCCATTGCAACTCAACGGCATCTAGCTTGCCATCGGTGGCTGCGAGCAACACGTCCACCAAATCGCTCTTCAAACGCATCAAAATGGGCTGAGCTTCAGGGTCTCCCATGCGGCAGTTGAATTCCAGCGTTTTGATCTTGCCTTGTGGCGTGATCATCAGGCCAGCGTAAAGAAAACCGGTGTAGCGGATGCCATCTTTCTCCATCCCTTTGATGGTGGGCAGGATCACCTCGCGCATCGCGCGGGCATGCACCTCAGGCGTGACCACCGGCGCGGGCGAGTAGGCACCCATCCCACCAGTGTTGGGGCCTTGGTCACCATCCTGGAGGCGTTTGTGATCCTGGCTGGTGGCCAGCGCAGTCACGTTCTTGCCATCGCAGAGCACGATAAAGCTGGCTTCCTCGCCTTCTAAGAACTCTTCAATCACCACGCGCGCTTCACCATTGTGTTGCACGCTGTATAGGTTGTTTTGGGCATTCGATGCAAGCATGTCGTCAACAGCCGTATGCGCCTCAGCCAAGCTCATCGCCACAACCACGCCCTTACCCGCAGCGAGGCCATCGGCCTTGACCACAATCGGCGCACCTTTTTTATCAATGTAGGCATGCGCTGCCGTCGCATCGGTAAAGGTTTCAAACTCCGCAGTAGGAATAGAGTGCCTTGCCATAAAAGCCTTACTGAAGGCCTTAGAGCTTTCCAACTGCGCCGCAGCCTTCGTCGGCCCGAAGATGCGCAAACCCTTTGAGCGAAATTCATCGACAATACCTGCTGCCAGTGGCGCTTCTGGGCCCACCACCGTGAGCGCAATCTTTTCCGCAACAGCAAACGCAGCCAATTCGCCGGGAGCCGATAGGTTCACATTCTCAAGTCGCCCATCCATCACCGTGCCGCCGTTGCCGGGCGCCACATAGACCGTCTGAACCTTGCGTGACTGCGCCAGTTTCCAAGCGAGGGCGTGCTCGCGGCCTCCACCTCCGATGACCAAAATCTTCATCTCTGCTCCCGCCCCGTGGTTTGATTCTTATGATTCACTGATTTCTGCGTTGTGATAGATGTTTTGCACGTCATCGATCTCTTCGAGCATATCCAGAAGTTTTTGCATTTTTGTTGCATCGATTCCGATCAGCGCAACGCCATTTTCAGCCCGCATCGTTACCTCAGCAATCTCAGGCTTGAAGCCAGCAGCCTCAATCGCGTTCTTGACGGCTTCAAAGTCTTGAACCGAAGTGAGCACTTCAATGCCGCCTTCCTCATCAGTGATCACATCGTCTGCGCCATTTTCAAGCGCAATGTCCATCACCTTGGTTTCGTCTGAGCCGGGTGCGAGCAAGATCTGGCCACAGTGCTTGAACTGAAAAGCCACAGAGCCTTCTGTGCCCATGTTGCCGCCATGCTTACTAAAGCAATGGCGCACATCGGCCACGGTGCGTACCTTGTTGTCCGTCATCGTGTCCACCAGAATCGCCGCGCCGTCAATGCCATAGCCTTCGTAGCGAATTTCTTCGTAATGCACACCTTCGAGGTTGCCGGTGGCTTTGTCGATATTGCGCTTGATCGTGTCAGCGGGCATATTGGCCGCTTTGGCTTTCTCGACGACCAAACGCAGGCGCGGATTGATGGCCAAATCCCCGCCGCCCTGCCGCGCCGCCACCATGATCTCGCGGATCACCCGCGTCCAAATCTTGCCGCGCTTTTCATCCTGCCGCCCTTTGCGGTGTTGGATGTTTGCCCATTTACTGTGGCCTGCCATGCTTGCTTCCTCTGAATGCGTCTTAAACTAAGCCCAATTGTACTTTTGAGGTCCCTATGACTGAAGCTCTGCTGATCGCCAAGAATAAAACCGTCGAGTGCGTCTTGCGCTCTGATAAAGCCAACCGACACGGTTTGATCACCGGAGCGACCGGAACCGGCAAAACGGTGACGCTACAAACCATGGCCGAGGGCTTCAGTCGCATTGGGGTGCCCGTGTTCATGGCTGACGTGAAGGGCGATTTGACCGGCATCTCACAGGCCGGGAAAATTGGCGAGAAACTATTCAAAGTCCTTACAGATCGTGCGCTAGATGCTCCTGAATCTGTAGCGTATCCTGTGACTTTATGGGATGTCTTTGGCAAGCAAGGCCACCCGGTGCGTGCCACGGTGAGCGATTTAGGGCCACTACTTCTCGCGCGCATGCTCAATCTCAACGAGACGCAAGCCGGCGTGTTGCAACTCGTTTTCAAGATTGCGGATGACCAAGGCTTGCTGTTGCTGGACATGAAAGACCTTCGTGCGATGTGTCAGCAGGTGGGCGATAGCGCGAAGGATTTCACCACGGAGTACGGAAACATCTCAGCGGCATCGATTGGCGCAATTCAACGCGGGCTGATGCAGATTGAAGAGCAAGGCGGAGACGTATTCTTCGGCGAACCTATGCTGAACATTGCTGATTTCATGCAAACTGATGCCAACGGCAAAGGCATCATCAACGTGATGGCCGCAGACAAACTGCTCACCGCACCGCGCCTGTATGCCACCTTTTTGCTTTGGCTGCTCTCTGAGCTTTTTGAAATGCTGCCTGAGGTGGGCGATGTTGATAAACCGAAGCTCGTGTTCTTCTTCGACGAAGCGCATTTGCTGTTCACGGATGCGCCCAAGCCACTGCTGGAACGTATCGAATTGGTGGTTCGGCTCGTTCGCTCAAAAGGGGTTGGCGTCTATTTCGTCACTCAAAATCCTCTAGATATTCCCGACTCAGTGCTCGCTCAACTGGGCAACCGCGTTCAACATGCGCTGCGAGCTTTCACACCGCGCGATCAAAAGGCCGTGAAGGCCACTGCCGAGACGATGAGGCAAAAGCCCGGCCTTGACATTGAAACTGCCATCACCGAACTGGCGGTGGGCGAAGCGCTGATCAGTTTCCTCGACGAAAAAGGTCGCCCCGGCATCACCGAACGCGTGTATGTGCTGCCGCCGGGCAGCCAAATCGGCGTGATCAGCCTAGAGCAACGCCAAGTGCTGATCAAAAATTCCATCGTAGCCGGCGTCTACGAAAAGACGATTGACCGCGAATCAGCCTACGAAAAAATCAAAGGTCGCACTGCCGCCAATATGGCCAATGAATCCGAAGCTGCTCAAAAAGGCAAGGATATCGCGCAAGAAGCTGGCAAGGCTGCCGCCGATGCCGGTGGCGAGGACGCGTCAGGCGGCTGGCTTGGCGGCTTAGGCAGCATCCTCGGTGGTGGCGCTAAGCGCACTCGCTCCAGCGCGGCCGAACAAATGGTGAAGTCAGCCGCGAGCTCCATTGGTCGCGAAGTCGGTCGGCAAATTATTCGCGGAGTGTTGGGCAGTATTCTTGGTCGTCGCCGCTAAGCCATTGCTTTAAGCCTGCGGCGCACCGAGCAGCTCCAACATCAACAACACACGCGCCTTTGCCCAACTTAAGTGGGTGCTGGGCAAGACGTCATGCGCTGTTGGACTGACGCCGCCAAAAGGGCAACGGCTGGCTCGTAGAACACGAATCCCCGCGGATTGGGCGTCCACCAATGCCGATTGCAGTGCTTGAGCTAGGGTGCCGTTACCGGTGCCCGCCACCACAATTCCTCGCAACGGATCGCCAGGATGTGAATGGTTCAGCAGCGCATGCACCAGCGCTGCGCTTGCGTTGCTGTGATTCATGACCACTTCCACACGCGGCCAGTTGATCAACGATCCCAGATCAGTTGCTATTAATTTAATAGCAATTTGCGCATATTCTGTATGGATTGCACCGTCATTCTGCTTAAAAACACGGCCAAAATCATCCGCCCAAATGACTGTTGACTCGCGCACGTGTGCCATCAGACCGGCTTCACCTAGCGTTACATCCCCGCTAGAGAACGCATTCAAAGCAGAGCTATGAACCTTTTGAACAAAGTCCGGATGGTGAACATCACCGGCGCATACGATCAGAACGCCACTTGCCAGCGGATCGACGGCCAGCGCCACTGCATCGCGCAAGTTGCGTGGCCCATCTGCTTCGTTGCTGCTGGCAGGTCGCATCGCGCAAGTGAACACCACTGCCTTGCGTTTCTCGCGCGCATGCAGACTCGCCTCCAGCAACAGACGAAGTAAGTAAGCCGTTTCTTCCAAGGTGTCCGTGCCGTGCGTCACAACCAAACTCTGCACATCATCTTGCTGTAGCAAAGCATGACAGCGTTGTGCCAGGCGCAGCATGGTGCCGTAGTCCATGTCTTTGCTATCAAGCTGAGCAAGCTGTTCACTTTGCAACTGCGCGCCCTTCAAGGCTTGCGCAAGGCCAGGCACGCTGTCGAGCAGCTCGCCCACGCCAATTTGCCCAGCCGTGTACCCGGTATGGTCTGTTGGGCTTGCTGCAGTGCCAGCAATGGTGCCCCCAGTGCCCAAAACGACGATTTTTCTAGCGCTCATCAAAATCTTAAAAAATATGTTGCAAAGCCAACAAAACTGGGCTAATATACAGTTACTGGATAAGAACTCAGGCTGTGATCAAATGCAGTTGCCAGCAGTTTGATGTCTCGTCCGGTCAACCTTTTTAGGAGTGTGCCATGTTTGATAGTCCCAAACTCACTGCCCGCCAGCAGCAGATTCTGACCCTGATCCAATCGACCATCGAGAAGAGCGGCTCGCCACCCACGCGCGCCGAGATTGCGGCCGAGTTCGGCTTCAAATCAGCGAATGCGGCTGAGGAGCATCTTCAAGCCTTACATCGCAAGGGTGCTATCGAGCTTCTGACCGGCACCTCCCGTGGCATTCGCCTTAAAGGCGATACCTTGCGTGCCATTCATGAATCGCGGAGCAAGCAATTCGGTCTGCCATTGCAGAGCCTGATGCAATTGGCTCTGCCGCTGATTGGTCGCGTGGCCGCTGGCTCGCCGATTTTGGCGCAAGAGCATATTGATCACACTTATTATGTGGAACCAAGCATGTTCCCCACGAAGCCAGACTACCTGCTCAAAGTGCGCGGCATGAGCATGCGAGATATCGGCATCATGGACGGCGATTTACTCGCAGTCCAAGCCACCAAAGATGCGCGCAATGGTCAGATCGTTGTCGCTCGCATTGGCGATGATGTTACGGTCAAGCGCTTCCAGCGCAACAAAAACATCATCGAGTTGCACCCTGAAAACCCAGACTTCAAAACCATCATCGTTGAGCCAGGCGAGCCGTTTGAAATTGAAGGCTTGGCCGTGGGTCTGATTCGCAATTCTTTCGCGATGTGAGTGGAGCTCAGCATGTTAAGCACACAAAGCCTTTCACATCAGTTTCTTGGCCAGCTCTTGCTACCTCTGCAAAGTGTGGTGAATTTCTTCTCGCCTCCGTTGCCCAGCCGCGTCGCGAGTAGTGCAAAGCCCAAAGCTGAAGCGCTGCCCGCGATCATCGGCACCGCCTTGGTTAGCCCACAGCTGATGGGGCCTTCGCCGCAAAACAACGCGGCCCAAGTGTTACGTTCACGGCGAGCGCAAGATGGGCGGATCGTCATCTCCGGTCGCATGCGCGATGTCTGTGCTGAGCTGGATCGCCTGTGCGAAGGATCTGCCTAAACAGGCATGTCCGCGGAGCAATTCCAGCATTGCTCAAACCCACCTTCGATATGCTCGCCGCAATCTTGGCAAAACCAATTGCGCTGTGGCAGACGTTGTAGCTCGGCAAACGCTTTTTTTGCACTTTCGAGTTGACCATCGTTTTGCACCCAAATTTCAGGCAAGCACTGATCGGGTGGCAAATCGCCAGCGGCGCCGTTGAGAAAATAACGCTGCATATTGGCGTCAAAGCCTTGGCTCCTTAACATGTCCACCCAGAGCTGAGCAATGGCGATGTTGGGCGCTTGGCCAATTCTTTTCATCGGTTCAGGATAACATCACATTCATGAACCTTTACATCATCACTGGCGCCTCACGCGGCATGGGCCAAGCAATGGCCCGGCAACTCATCTTGCCCGGCAATCATCTCGTATGCATCTCAAGGCAGCAAAGCGCCGAGCTCGACGCACTGGCTGCTCAGCAACGCGTGCCGCTAGACCAGTGGCGCTGCGATTTGGCCGATGCCACGCCAGTGGCCGACCAGATTGGATTCTGGCTGGCCTCGCGTGAGCGTGATTTTGAGAGCATCCACTTAGTCAACAACGCAGGCGTGATTCCAGCGATTGCCCCACTCTCAGACGTGCCCGCGGCCGACCTTGTCCGCGCCATGCGGGTCGGCATTGAAGCCCCGATGTTGCTCACCGCAGCTTTTTTGAAAGCCACCGCCGCTTGGCCAATTTCCAAGAAAGTGCTTAACGTCTCTTCCGGCTTGGGCCGGCGCGCTATGGCCAGCCAAGCCGGCTATTGCGCTGCCAAGGCCGCGATGGATCATTTCACGCGCTGCTTGGCGCTGGAGGAAGCCCTTAAGCCCCATGGCGCAAAAGTCTGCTCGCTTGCTCCAGGTGTGATTGACACCGACATGCAGGTGCAATTGCGTAGCGCCCCCGATACCAGCTTCCCCGACAAGGCCGCCTTCGTTGGCATGAAAAGCCAAGGCAGTCTCACCAGTCCAAACGAAGCCGCTGGCCGGCTGATCGCCCATCTCTCCCGCTCTGATTTTGGGAGCAATCCGGTTGCTGATGTGCGAGATGTTGCCTGAGCACGCAAACCGCATCTTGCTGAATGTGGAGAAACTGCACAAAATTCAGTTCGCATCGTTTCAAAACAGACCTCAAACCGCGTCTTGAAAGCCTTTGGCGCGCAGCGTGACGACCAAGGTATCGCGATAACCGCCCTCGCCCGCGGGCTGAATCGGCGTGGTTTCATGGATCATGCGAGCATCATCGAGCAGCAATACGCTCCATGGCTCGGTCAATGTGAATCGCTGACCGCTCGGTCCACTCGCCTCAAACACGCGTGTCTCGCCGCCTTTGACGCGCTCGCGAGCCACAAGAAACACCGCCACCAAATCCACGCCATCTCGGTGCGCACCTTCAGGCGTAGGCCGGCCAATGCCACCAGCAGTATCAATGCGAAACTGATGCACTTCAGTAAACCAAGGCTGCACTTGGAGCCCGCTGGCAGGTGCGCGCAATGCGTCAGACAAGCCACCGAGCCAGGCCAATACTGAGTGAAGCGCTCTTGAAAACGTAGCGTCTTCGACGGGTTCAAACCAGCGTTCCATGCCGCCATGCAATGCGTTGTATTCCACCGGCTGCCAATGCGCCCGGTGCGGCACGGCTTGCACTTGCCCCGCTTGCACCACGCAACTCGCGTGACGCCGCTTGCGATACTTGCCACCGTCTTTCAAATAGTTGTCGGGCCCCAGTCGGTGCCAAGTCTCCCGCAAAGCCAGCAGGTCGGTATGCGTGCAGCCCGACAGCTGCGCCACATCTTGGCCCGGTAGCAGCGCATAGCCTGTCTGACGCAGGGTAGCGCTCAAGTTCAGCGGGTGGGTGTAGGGCGGCGTGAACATGCAAGCCTTACTTGATCAAAGCCTGCACCGCCTTGAACTGCGCATGGTCTGAGCCGCGCAACCATTCAAACAGCACCATCTCGGTCGTCACCAGACTCGCGCCCTCGGCCGCGAGCCGGTCATACGCGGCATCGCGATTGCGCTCAGTGCGACTGCTGCACGCATCCGTCACCACATACACATCAAAGTCTTCGAGCAAACCCATCACGGTTTGCAAGACACACACATGCGCCTCGCAGCCGGCAATGATGATGTCGGTGCGCGTGTTTGCGGCTGGTTTTTGCAAATGCTTGGGCACACTCTTGGCGTTGGGCGATGTCTTGGGTGTACCGATTTCTTGCAATATCTCGATCAAACCGGCGTCCACTGCAGAAAATTCTGTCTTCACCAGTGGCTCAATCGCAAACTCAGCGAGCTCAGGCACAGTGGCACCCAGCCCTTCTGGATACTGCTCCGTCACCGTGATCGGCACGCGCATTAAGCGCGCCGCCTGCGCCAGACGCAGCGCGTTTTGCAACACCAGTGCCCCTTCAAACATGGCGGGTTGGAGTTTGCCCTGAAGGTCAATGAGCACGAGTTGGGAGGAGGTAGATTCAATCAGCATGGAGAGATTATCCCCGCTTCATTGCAGTCACCTCGATCTCAATTTTCATGCGCGGATCTGCCAGTCCGGCGCAGATCATCATGGCAGCGGGTCTGATCTCGCCGAAATACTTGCGCAGCACAGGCCAGCACTTGGGAAACTCACGGCCATCGGGCAAGACATAAGTCACGCGCACCACATCAGCCAAGCTAGAACCGGCCTGAACCAGCGCTGCCGCCATGTTCTTTAAGCACTGTTCCGTCTGAATCACCACATCATCCGAGATCGTCATCGTACTGTAGTCAAATCCCGTGGTTCCAGAAACAAAGACCCAATCGCCTTGCACGACCGCACGGCTATAGCCGATTTCAGCTTCGAAGGTCGAACCAGAGGAGATGAGGGTGCGGGTCATGATGGAAAACCTTGTGTATTCGAGGTAAGACATCGTAGCAAACCCGGCGACAATTCCTGTATGCAGACCCCCGCAGCCCACGGCGTACAACACTACGAAAACTTCCCCGTCGCCTCTTGGCTCACGCCGGCGCGGCTGCGGCCTGCGATTGTGGCGATTTATTGGTTTGCCCGCACGGCTGACGATATTGCCGATGAGGGCGACGCGACTGCGGCGCAGCGGCTGGCTGATCTGGCAGCCTTTCGCGCCGATCTGCTCATTTGCGCCACCAGTGATGCCGCGTCAGTTCGCTGGTCGGGTGTGTTTAAACCGCTGCACCAAGCCATCCTCGCGCATGCGCTGCCTGTGCCCTTGCTCGATGCACTTTTGCAAGCCTTTGAGCAAGACGTGCGCTACACCGCCGATGGGCGCTGGTATGACAACAACAGCGAACTGCTCGATTACTGCAATCGCTCGGCCAACCCGATCGGGCGCTTGCTGTTGCATCTGTATGGCGTCAATGGCGATCAGGCGTTGACCGCCTCTGACGCGATCTGCTCCGCGCTTCAGCTCATCAATTTCTGGCAAGACCTCTCCAAGGATATTCCTCGGGGCCGCTACTACTTGACGCTCAATGCCATGGCGGCACATCAGGTGAAGTCGACGGACTTGCTGCGACGCAAAGATACTTTGGTCACTATGAAATTGATAGCGTCTTACGCGGATTTTTCAAGGACTCTGATGCTAAAAGGCTTTGGATTGCCGCTGAGCGTGCGGCAACAGATCGAGGGTTTTGATGGCTGGCGATTGAGCTTGGAGTTGCGCTGTGTGATCCACGGCGGCCTGCGCATTTTGGACAAAATTGTTGACCTGCAGCACCGTACACTTTCGGCGCGTCCGAAGATCACTGCATGGGACGGCCTGGTTATTTTTTGGCGAGCCTTGTGGCATAAGAGCTAAGGCGGCGATGGCCTCGCTGATAATTCCCCCATGAATCCCGAGCAGTACGCCCAGCAAAAAGCCGCGCAAGCAGGCAGTAGCTTCTATTACGCCTTCCTCTTTTTACCCAAAGAGCGCCGCGCCGCCATCACCGCGTTTTACGCGTTTTGCCGCGAGGTGGACGATGTGGTCGATGAGGTGAGCGACCCCGGCGTGGCCGCCACCAAACTCGCCTGGTGGGCCAAAGAAGTTGCGCAAGCCTTTGCCGCCCCCGAGGTCAAAGCCAACCGCCATCCCGCGCTGCTCGCGATCATGCCTCACGCAAAGAACTACGGCATCGAAGAGCGCCATCTGCAAGCCGTGATTGAAGGCTGCCAGATGGATCTCACGCAAACGCGTTATCTCGATTACCCCGGCTTGCAAAAATATTGCCATCTCGTCGCAGGCGTGGTGGGCGAAGTCTCAGCCCGCATCTTCGGCCAGCAAGAGGCGCAGACCACCCAATACGCCCACAAACTCGGCCTCGCCTTGCAGCTCACCAACATCATCCGCGACGTCGGCGAGGACGCACAGCGCGGCCGCATCTATCTGCCTGTCAACGAGCTGCAACAGTTCGAAGTCAAAGCCAATGAACTGAGTCTCGGTCAAAAGGGCTACAGCGAGCGCTTCAGCGCACTCATGCAATTTCAAGCCAATCGTGCGCAAGCCGTCTACGACGAAGCCTTCGCCCTGCTCCCCGCCGCTGATGCCCGAGCCCAAAAGCCCGGCCTCATGATGGCCAAAATCTACCGCGCCCTCCTTGACGAAATCCAACGAGAAAACTTCCAAGTCCTGCATCAACGCATCAGCCTCACCCCTTTGCGCAAATTCTGGCTGGCTTGGAAGGTGCAGGCCTTAGGAAGATGAGGATGCGATGAAAGTCCTCATTGCCGGTGCAGGCTGGGCCGGCTTGGCTTGCGCCATCGAGCTCACCAAAGCCAAGCACCAAGTTACCGTCATCGAAGCCTCCCGCCATCTAGGCGGCCGAGCCAGAGCCCTCGAAGTCACGCTCCCCGATGGCAGCACAGCAACGCTAGACAACGGCCAACACATCCTCATCGGCGCGTATTCCGAAACCCTGCACCTGATGCGCGAAGTCGGTGTGAATCCGCAAGATGTCTTGCACCGCATCCCGCTCACCCTGCGCTTCCCCGATGGCGACGCGCTCGTGCTGCCTGATTGGAAAAACCCTCTCGTCAAAGGCCTCGACGTGGCCTGGGGCGTTTGCCAGGCACGCGGCTGGAGCTGGGCAGACAAGCTTTCCCTGCTTCGCGCCGCAGGCTTGTGGCGGTTCAAAGGCTTTGCGTGCGACGCGCAAACCAGCGTTGCACAGCTCTGTGCGAACATCAAAGCGCCAGTGATGCAAATGCTGATTGAGCCCCTGTGCGTCTCCGCGCTCAACACACCCGCCGACCGCGCCAGCGGCCAAGTGTTTCTGCGTATCTTGAAAGACTCGCTCTTCGCATCCACCAACGAAGACATGGGCAGCTCCAACCTGCTCTTGCCCAAAACCGATCTAGGCAGCCTCTTCCCCAAAGCCGCCGCCGCGTGGCTTGCGAAGCAGGGCTGTGAATTGCGCCTAGGCGAGCGCCTCACGCGCATTGAGTCGCTATCAAATTCAGAGCACTCTGCGCATATTTCATGGGGACAAGATGTTCATTTAACGCAAAATTTTGATGCCATCGTGCTCGCGACACCGCCCGTCGAAGCCGCCCGCATCGCCAGAGCCAGCGGTCACAGCACATGGGCAGGTACTGCCGATGCCCTACACCACGAAGCTATCGCCACCGTCTATGCCTACGCGCAAGACGCCAATCTCCAGTGCCCGATGATGGCGCTCAAAAGCAGCGCAACCGAGCCCGCCCAATTCGTCTTCGACCGAGGCGCACTCACCGGCCAAGCAGGGCTCCTGGCCTTCGTCGTGAGCGCAAGCCAAGGCGGTGCTTCCACCATCGAACAGCAAGTCATCACCCAAGGCCAAAAACAACTCGGCATGCCCAGCCTCCAAGCCTTGCAAACCGTCATCGACAAGCGCGCCACCTTCGCCTGCACCCCCAGTTTGCAGCGCCCCAGCGCGCACATCTCGCCCAACATCATCGCCTGTGGCGACTATGTGCATGGGCCATATCCTTCAACGCTCGAGGGCGCAGTACGTTCGGGCTTGCTTAGCGCACGTCAAGTGGACTCAAGCTCATGAGCGGCCTGTCAAAACTCGCCAACCTTGGCCCCCGATCGCAAGGGATGCTCAGTGCAGCTGGCATTGGCAGCCTCGAGCAATTGCAGCGTCTGGGCTCGGTTGCTGCTTACGCAAAGGTCAAGCGCAGCGGCATCAAACCAAGCCTCAATTTCCTTTGGGCGCTCGAAGGCGTGCTGACCGGGCTGCCTTGGCAGCGTGTCGCAAGGGAGCACCGAACCAGTTTGTTGCTCGCGCTGGAGGAGTTCGAACGTTTGCAGCAGCGCCCACAAGGTGGACACGCGCCGCTGACTTAACTATCCGGCGTTGCCCCTGAAGCCATGACGATGGGCTGCCAGGTCTGCGCATCCGCGCGCACAAAGCGCTGCATTTCGTCAAGGAATCGGCTTCCGGACACTGACGCGGCGCCACGGTAGCGCTCCTGCAGATTTGGCAAAGCCATCACTTCCCGCAATGCATTGGCCAAACGTTCAAGAATGGGCCTTGGCGTATTGGCGGGCGCAGCCAAACCGGCCCATCCTTCGACGACACCATCCTTGATCCCCTGCTCGGTAAACGTCGGCAACTCCGGCAAGGCCGCGCTGCGTGCGGAGCTGGTCACACCCAAACCCTTGAGTGCCCCGGATTTCAAATGCGGCACGGCCGCAGCCAAACCATCGAGCACGATAGGCACTTGCCCACCAATCACATCGGCCACCGCCTGCGCGCCTCCGCGGTACGGGATATGCGTGAGTTGAATGCCCTCGGCCTGGGCTAAGCGCATCATCACCAAATGCGGAATGGAGCCAATGCCTGAAGTGCCATACGGCACCCCTGGATTGCGCTTGGCATGCGCAATCAACTCCGCCACGCTGGAAAAAGGCGCATTCTTGTTGGCCATCAGCGCATAAGGCGTGCGCAAAATATCGCTGATATGAGCAAAGCTCTTGTCTGGATCCCAATCGATGCGGCCGCGATACAAGGTGCTGCCGACGGAGAACGCACTGATCACTGACACCAGCAGGGTGTAGCCGTCAGGTGCTGCCTTGGCCACTTGCCCTGTTCCAAGGGTAGAGCCTGCACCGGGACGGTTATCGACAACGACGGCTTGATTCAATCGCGGACGCAACTCATCGGCAATCAGTCGCGCAATCACGTCTGTCGAACCCCCTGGGGCAAACGGCACAACCAATCGAATCGGCTTTTCCGCGGGCCAAGCGCTTGTCTGCGCTTGCACCCCAACCACCGTCATGGCTGTCGCGGCCAACACCACTTGGCGACGACTTAGCGTATACCTTTCACTCATACTCGATCCTTGATCACTGAATTGCACAAACTGAATGTGTCCTCATCGTAAGGGGTTTGAATGCAAGCCATGTGGGTGTTTTTACCAGTTGCGCCCGTGATCCATCGCTAGCTCTTGAGTCGCGCCAATGCATCCGCCATCGCAGAGTTGCGCACCTCTTCTTGCTTAGGCCGATAAGCATTCGCAACGCCCCGGGAATCCCGCGAACCACGATCATTTCTCTCGGAAGGCGAAGACCGTGGCGGCGCAGCATCGAGCTTCATGCTCAGGCCAATCCGCTTCCTCGGCACATCCACTTCCATGACCTTCACTTTCACCACCTGCCCCGCACGGACAACCTCCCGCGCATCGGTGATGAATTTATGCGAGAGCTGGCTCACATGAATCAGACCGTCTTGGTGCACGCCGAGATCAACAAAAGCGCCGAACGCAGCGACGTTGCTGACGGTGCCCTCTAGGATCATGCCCGGCTGCAAGTCTTTGATGTCTTCAATGCCATCGTTGAAACGCGCGACGACGAAGTTGCCGCGGGGGTCGCGGCCTGGTTTTTCTAGTTCGGCGAGGATGTCTTTCACGGTGAGCGCGCCCGCTTTTTCAGTAACGATCTGCTCCGGCTTCACGCTCTTCAACACCTCGCTGCGGCCCATCACCTCTTGAATAGGCTTTTTCACCAGCGCCAGCAGCTTTTCAACGACTTCGTAGCTCTCGGGGTGTACGCCTGTGGCGTCCAAAGGATTGCTGCCGCCTTGAATTCGCAGGAAGCCTGCGCATTGCTCAAAGGTTTTCGCGCCTAAGCCGCTCACTGCAAGAAGATCAGCGCGGCTTTGGAATGCGCCTTTGGCTTCGCGATGCCTTACAACAGCTTTGGCGACTGAGCCGCTCAAGCCCGCCACTCGCGAGAGCAAGGGCACGCTGGCGGTATTCAAATCCACGCCCACGCCGTTGACGCAATCTTCCACCACGGCGTCTAGGCTCTTGACCAAATCACTCTGGTTCACATCATGCTGATACTGCCCCACGCCGATGCTCTTCGGATCGATCTTCACGAGCTCGGCCAGCGGGTCTTGCAAGCGCCGCGCAATACTCGCCGCACCGCGCAGGCTCACATCTACATCGGGCATCTCTTGGCTGGCGTATTCGCTGGCGCTGTAAATCGACGCGCCGGATTCGCTGACGACGACTTTTTGAATTGTTTTTAAAGTGTTTTGACCATCTTGCGGTCGTTTTTGCTGCGCAGAGTGCTCATCTTTTAATAGCAACTTGATCAAATCGCCTGCGAGCTTATCGGTCTCGCGCGAAGCCGTTCCATTGCCAATGGCGATGAGTTCTACGCTGTGTTTTTGCGCGAGCAGCTGCAAGGTGTGCAAACTACCATCCCAGTCCTTGCGCGGCTCATGCGGATACACGGTGCTCGTTTCCAGCAGCTTACCCGTCGCATCGACCACAGCCACCTTCACGCCAGTGCGAATACCTGGATCGAGACCCATCACGGCCTTAGGACCTGCGGGCGCGGCCAACAGCAGATCGCGCACATTCTGCGCAAACACTTTGATGGCCACTTTCTCAGCCTCCTCGCGCAGCCGAGCAAACAGATCACGCTCCAAGCTGAGTGAGAGCTTGACCTTCCATGTCCAGCTCACGCATTTGCGAATAAGGTCATCCGCTGGCCGCGCCGCATGGCTCCATTTGAGATGCAGGGCAACGCGGCCTTCCGCGAGGCTGACGGGCTTGGAGGCCACAGACGCTACTGAATTCATAGCACCTTGCGCAGATTCTGTATCGGGAATCAGCAGTTTTGCTTCTAAAAACTCGGCGGCACGCCCGCGGAACACGGCCAGCGCCCGATGTGAAGGCACTCGGGAGATGGGTTCGCTGTAGTCAAAATAGTCTTGGAATTTGGCAATCTCCGGGCTCTTGCTGTCTTTGCCCTCAATCAGCTTGGATGCAAATGACGCTTCATTCCAAAGCCATTCGCGCAGGCTCTGTACCAGGCCAGCATCTTCCGCCCAGCGTTCACTCAAAATATCGCGCACACCGTCGAGCACAGCCTGCGTGGTAGAAAAGTCAGCGCCTTCGATACTGCCCGCGGGAGAGACATATCCTTGCGCTTCGGCAAGAGGCACAAGGCTTGGATCGGCAAACAATAGATCGGCCAGAGGCTCAATACCTGCCTCTTTTGCGATCATGCCCTTGGTGCGGCGCTTGGGCTTATACGGGAGGTACAAGTCTTCCAACTCTTGTTTGGTTGGCGCGGCTTCAATCGCCGCGTGCAATTCAGGCGTGAGCTTGCCTTGGCCTTCAATGCTCTTGAGGATGGCGCTACGCCGCTCGGCCATCTCGCGCAGGTAGCCCAAACGGTAGTGCAGCTCGCGCAACTGAATATCATCCAGCCCGTCGGTCGCCTCCTTGCGATAGCGGGCAATGAACGGCACCGTGGCGCCGCCGTCCAACAGACTGACCGCTGCCTGCACCTGCGCCTGTGTAACTTTAATCTCTCGGGCGATTTGCCCCACGATGCTTTGCATATGCTCCCGCACTCTTCTTTTGAACCAAGCGCGAGAGTTTGCCATGACCCAGCCTAGGGAGAGCACTCAACAATGCAAATTTCCCAAATCTGAGCTTTTCAACACCTAAGAAATCAAGCTATAATTGAGGGCTACGCTGTAAAAAAACACGTTATCAACGACGTACTTCTCGCAGCTAGAAGTGGGACCTTAGCTCAGTTGGTAGAGCAGCGGACTTTTAATCCGTTTGTCGTGGGTTCGACCCCCGCAGGTCCCACCAAAAATTTACAAGGCCTGCGAGCGATCGCAGGCCTTTTTTGTTGTCGCATCCGATCTTTGTGGCAAGCTCTCTACTATGAATGCGCCCCTCGCCCACCAGACTGCGCCAGATGTGCTGTGCATCGGCGGCATCAATCTGGATCGCAAGCTGAAAGCGCAACAAGTTCTTTGTCAAGGAAGCTCCAACCCCTGTGCCGTTGTTGAATCGCCGGGCGGGGTTGCGCGCAACGTCGCAGAGAACCTGGCACGGCTGGGCTTACACGTGAGTTTGACGGGACAGCTCGGGCGCGATGCGGCGGCGCAATCGGTGCTGCAGCCCTTGCATGCGCTGGGCGTCGATACGAGCGCTTGTATCTTCGCAGCTTTGGGTGCCACCGGCAGCTACACCGCCCTGCTCGATATGGATGGCCAACTTGTGATCGGTATGGCGGATATGGCGCTCACCGAGCAGCTCACACCCGCATTGCTCCAAAGCGCAAAACTGCAGTTCAATGCAAAGTTATGGATGGTGGATATGAATCTGCCCGCCACAAGCCTGACTTGGCTCGCACAGCAAGCGCGTGTCGAGCGGCGGTCCCTGGTGATGCTCGCTGTGTCTGAGCCGAAGATGGACCGTTTGCCGCACGATTTGCAGGGCATCGATACGCTCATGCTCAACCGAGGTGAGCTGGCCGCCTGGCACGGCTGGTTTGAGGATGCGCCAGCCCGTTCCAGCGAAATCACGTCGGCGCAGATCGGCATCATTTTCAAGAAGCTCAACGCCGCTGGTTTGCAGCGGCTCGCCGTCACCTTTGGAGATGAGGGCGTCGTATGCATGGAAGCGGGGCAAGCCCAACCTATTCACATTCAGCCTGAGCCGTTGACTGCTGCAGCGATTGTGGACGTCAGTGGAGCAGGCGATGCCTTATGTGCTGGCTTGTGCGCCAGTTATTTGCGCCACGACCAAGATACTCTGGCGCAACACCTACAGCGCGCCCTGCGCCTTGCAGCGCTCACGATTCAAAGTGAATTCACCGTCAGCCCCGCCATCAAACCCGATCTGATTTGAGGAACTCCTATGCATTCGATTGAAGCCTATCTAAACATCCATCCCGAAGTTGCAGCGGCTCTGGCTGCTGGCCAGAGCGTCGTCGCCCTCGAATCCACCATCATTGCGCATGGCATGCCCTATCCGCAGAATGTGCAAACCGCGCTGGAGGTGGAAGCCGTGATCCGCTCGCATGGCGCGATCCCCGCCACGATTGCCGTGCTCGAGGGAAAAATCTGCATTGGCCTTTCGCGCGACCAGATCGAAGTGCTCGGCTCGACGCCCGATGTCATGAAGCTCAGTCGACGCGACCTACCCTATGCCGTGGCGATGCAAAAGCCAGGCGCCACCACGGTGGCCGCCACAATGATTTGCGCGGCGCTTGCGGGCATCGAGGTGTTCGTCACAGGCGGCATCGGCGGCGCGCACCGCGGCGCTGCCGAGAGCTTTGACATTTCTGCAGATTTGACTGAGCTTTCGCGCACACCCGTGGCCGTGGTCTGCGCGGGCGCGAAATCGATTCTCGATTTGCCACTGACTCTCGAAGTGCTAGAGACGCAAGGCGTACCGGTGATCAGCATGGGGCAAGACAACTTCGCGGCGTTTTTTACGCGAGACAGCGGTTTGAAAGCGGACTTTCGCATCGATGAACCTGCTAACCAAGCCCGCTTCATCCGCACGCAATGGGCGCTTAGCTTAAAGGGTGGCGTGCTGATCAGCAACCCAGTGCCCTTGAATAGTGAAATTGCCGCTGCCCAAATCAATCAAATCATTGAGGCGGCGCTGAAGGAAGCCGAGACGCAAGGCATCTCAGGCAAGAGAGTCACTCCCTATCTGCTCAAACGGATCAACGAACTCACGCATGGCGCAAGCCTCAAAACCAACATCGCTTTGGTGAAGAACAATGCCCGCGTAGGCGCTCTGCTCGCAGTTGCCCTCGCCCAAGCCAAATGAAGCAAAGCACCCCGGTAAAATCGGGGCATGACCGCAGAAATCTCCAAACCCGCCCAACTTGGCTTAGAAGCCCTCGCCAAATCATTCGATCCGAAACCCATTGAAGCCATCTGGGGTCCCACTTGGGAGCAACGCGGCTACGGCCAAGCCGGCGTGCGCGGCACGGGCCAACCCAGCTTAGAAGCAGCAGCGAAGCAAGAAAACTTCTCGATCCAACTGCCGCCGCCCAATGTCACGGGCACGCTGCACATGGGCCATGCGTTCAACCAAACGATCATGGATTCGCTGACCCGCTATCACCGGATGCGTGGCTTCAATACAGCTTGGGTTCCAGGCACGGATCACGCCGGCATCGCCACGCAAATCGTGGTGGAGCGTCAGCTTCAAGACAAAGGCCAAACGCGCTATGACTTAGGCCGTAAGAATTTCGTCGCCCGCGTCTGGGATTGGAAAGAAGAATCTGGCAACACCATCACCACGCAAATGCGCCGCATGGGCGCGAGCGTGGATTGGAGCCGCGAATATTTCACGATGGATGACAAGCTCTCCAAAGTCGTGACCGAGACCTTTGTGCGCCTGTATGAAGACGGCCTGATCTATCGCGGCAAGCGTCTGGTCAATTGGGATCCCGTACTCAAAAGCGCGGTGAGTGATTTGGAAGTGGAAAGCCAAGAGGCCGACGGCAAGATGCACTACATCCTGTATCCGTTTGCCGATGGCCCGCAGATGGTGGAAGGCGAAATGAAGCGTGGCCTGCAAATTGCCACCACCCGACCCGAGACAATGCTGGCCGACGGCGCGCTTTGCGTTCACCCGGAAGACGAGCGCTACAAGCATTTGCTCGGCAAGATGGTGGATTTACCGCTGTGCAACCGCCAAATCCCGATCATTGCCGATGATTTTGTGGATCGCGCTTTCGGATCGGGTTGCGTCAAGATCACCGGTGCGCACGATTTCAATGACTACGCTTGCTCACAGCGCCACAATCTGCAACTCATCACGATCTTCACGCTGGATGCGAAGATCAATGAAAATGGCCCCGTCGCGTATCAAGGCATGGATCGCTTCGTCGCTCGCAAGGCGGTGATCAAGGATTTGGAAACACAGGGCTTTTTGATCGAAATCAAACCGCACAAGCTGATGCTGCCGATTTGTGCACGCACCGGTCAGGTTGTAGAGCCCATGCTCACCGATCAATGGTTTGTGGCGATGACAAAACAGCCAGCGGCCGGCGTATCTATTGCGCAAGGCGCTATTAATGCCGTAGCGAGCGGGCAGGTGACATTTGTGCCGGAGCAGTGGGTCAACACTTACAACCAATGGATGAACAACATCCAAGACTGGTGCATCTCGCGCCAGCTATGGTGGGGGCATCAGATTCCTGCTTGGTATGACGAAGACGGCAAAGTGTATGTCGCTCGAAATGAAGAGGCAGCAAAGGCCCAAGCACCCGGCAAAAGCCTGACGCGCGATGAAGACGTGCTCGACACCTGGTACAGCTCAGCACTCGTGCCGTTTTCCACAATGGGGTGGCCTGCACAGACCGACGCCCCCACCGGTGACTACAACTTGTATTTACCCTCCTCCACCTTAGTGACAGGCTACGACATCATCTTCTTCTGGGTCGCACGCATGATCATGATGACGCAGCATTTCACTGGCCGCGTCCCGTTCAAGCATGTGTACATCCACGGCCTCGTGCGCGATGCACAGGGAAAGAAGATGAGCAAATCGGAAGGCAATGTGCTTGACCCGGTTGATTTGATCGACGGCATCGAACTTGCGCCTTTGCTCGAAAAGCGCACCCAAGGTCTGCGCAAACCCGAGACTGCGCCCCAAGTGCGCAAAAACACGGAGAAAGAGTTCCCGATCGGCATTCCGGGCTATGGCGCCGATGCGCTGCGCTTTACCTTTGCTGCACTGGCCAGCCTCGGCCGCAACATCAACTTCGACAGCAAGCGCTGCGAAGGCTACCGCAACTTCTGCAACAAGCTCTGGAATGCGACGCGCTTCGTGCTCATGAATTGCGAAGGCTATGACTGTGGCTTGAAAGACCACACCAAAGAGCAATGCCAGCCTGGCGGCGAGTTTCACGGCTATATGGCTTTCAGCCAAGCGGATCGCTGGATTTCTTCCGTCTTGCAAAAGGTCGAAGCGGATGTGGCGCAAGGCTTCGCAGACTATCGCCTAGATAACGTGGCCAACACGATCTACGACTTCGTATGGAACGAGTTCTGCGATTGGTATTTGGAAATCGCCAAAGTGCAAATCCAAACCGGCATGAATCACGAAGACCCTCAAGTGGGTCTGGCGCAGCAACGCGCTACGCGGCGCACCCTGATTCGAACGCTCGAATGCATCATGCGCTTGGCGCACCCGATCATTCCGTTCATCACCGAAGAGCTGTGGCAAAAGGTCGCTCCTGTGGCTGGCCTGCAAGGGGAATCGGTGAGCATTGCGCGCTATCCACAAGCCCAGCCCGAGAAGATCGATCCGGCAGCCATCGCACACATGGCCAAGCTCAAATCCATTGTTGACGCTTGCCGCAATCTGCGCGGCGAAATGAATGTGAGCCCTGCGCAGCGGCTGCCACTGCTTGTCTCCGGCGATGCCGCTTTCATCAGCAGCAGCGCCGACCTGCTCAAAGCCTTGGCCAAACTCTCCGAAGTGAAAACCTTTGCGACCGAAGCCGAATGGGCACAGGCCAGCGGCGCATCACCGACCACCGTCGTCGGCGAAGCCAGAATGTCGCTTTTCGTCGAGGTGGATCTAGCGGCCGAAAAAGCGCGCCTGTCCAAAGAAGTGCTGCGATTGGAAGGTGAAGTCGTCAAAGCCAATGCCAAGCTCGCCAACGAGGCTTTCGTGGCCAAAGCCCCTGCTGCGGTGCTGGATCAAGAGCGCAAGCGCCTTGCTGATTTTTCGGCCACGCTGGATAAGCTGCGCGAACAGGTCATTCGCTTGGGTTAGTCGCCCACTCTCTTCGCTATCAAAAAAATAGCTGTCCACGCTTATTTTGCAAGGGACAGCTATGTTTTTGAAAGAAAATATGAGGATATTCAGCGCCGACGTAGCACGTGGATGAAATCTGCTCCCTCGGTTTGCTGCTCAACCAGTTCATTGCCCGTCTGCTTCGCAAAAGCTTGGAAATCGCGTACTGAACCGGAATCGGTTGCAACCACCCGCAATACCTGGCCACTGCTTAACTCGGCCAATGCCTTTTTGGCCTTCAGTATGGGCAACGGGCAGTTCAGGCCGCGGG